>JBNKXM010000031.1:0-10034 GCA_050300315.1 Thalassotalea sp.
GTGTGTTGGCGGCTTAGGTTTTATGGGCTATTTAAGCTTAGTTTCTGAAGTGCTATATAGTCATTGGAGCCCGACTTACGCGAATATTTTAGTTGGTGTGTTATCAGCGATTGTTGACAATATTCCCGTAGTCTTTGCTGTGTTAAGCATGAACCCTGCGATGGATCTACAGCAGTGGTTATTAGTTACCATGACAGCAGGGGTTGGTGGTAGTTTGCTATCGGTTGGCTCTGCTGCTGGTGTTGCTTTGATGGGACAAACCAAAGGTAAGTATTCTTTCTTAGGTCACTTAAAATGGAGTTGGACCATAGTACTAGGTTATATGGCCAGTATTTATCTTCATTTTCTTATCAATGGCTAAGACCTAATTCCTTATTAAAAGAAGAGTTACGAACAATAACTCTTCTTTTTACAATTATTTTTCTAAATTACATGAAATTATTTAGATTATGCCCCATATCTATATTAATAATATCTTGATATAGAGTCTTGCTGTGATTAGGGCATTTGGTTTTTTATCGTTAGTTTTTCTATTTAGTGCGTTTGCAGGGCAAAGTGACGACTTTATTGAACGCAATGAGTTAAGCTCTGTTAGTCAACTCCTTGTTGATGCAGCCCTAGATCAAGACGTAGATTTTGACTTAGATCTAGACCATCATTTTGCGATAGTTGCGGATCACCGTTTACCTGAGTTATTAAATCAAGCTATTCGGATAGCTAATCATGTTTTAGCTGCTAGTTTATCCCCCTCATTTTCATTAACTTACCCTCGCGCTCCCCCACAAAACTAGTTTTTAGTTATCAAATACCTAAGAGATACAGCTGATGTTAGCTGTGATCATGGTGTTCAAAATGTTTTGTTAACTAAGAACTTTGATTCAAGAGCGTGAGACTTATTAACAAAGTCTTGCATTATTAATAAGTTTTGAGGTAGTTATGAAAATTTTACATTTATTTAATTTAGACCTTGTGGATCATGTGGTCACGCCCGAGCTGTTTGAACAAACAACATTGAATTCTCCAGCAATCAAGATTTTTACCGATTTTAAAACTCATCAACCGCTAGTGATCGACGGCGATGCTTTAGCGAGCGATACGCTTAATATGATGAAAAAAAGCCATGTGCAAATGAAAATGGTGATGTCACCTGATCATGATTTTTTAGGCATTATCAGTACAAATGAATTATCTGAGCAAACATTACTCGCACAAATGTCAAAAGGGTTACAGCGTGACGAAATATTAGTTACGGATATGATGGTAGCAAAAGATGCATTACATGCCTTTGATTTTCAAGAACTTAAACGTTCAACGGTTAATGATGTGGTATTAGCATTAAAGAGTTATGGTTTGCGACATTGTTTAGTGCTAGATCGTAAACACCATCATATTCGTGGTGTTATTTCGACAAGTGACATTGCGCGTAAATTACATTTACCGATAGATATTAGTATTAAAACATCGTTTAGTGATCTTTTTGAAGTTATCCATGGCGAAGCGTTAGTAGGGTAATCATTTTAATGATTATAGCTAAATAAATGACAAGCCCTAGCGTATGCGAGATACGTTAGGGCATGTGATAGCTTGAGGTTACTTTTCTGTTTGTGAGCGTAACAGCGCTTTTATTTCTAATAATTCATTTTGAAGATCAGTCAGTGTCGGCTCTTTTTCCGCTCGAATGGCTTTATGTTCTTCTTCCATAACATTAACAACAATACCAATCACCATATTCAAAAAAGCAAATGCCGTGAAAAAGATAAAAGAGAGATAAAATATCCAACTCATCGGGTAAACTTCCATGGTTTCATATTGAATATCAGTCCAATCTTCAAACGTCATTATGCGAAACAGTGTTAGCATAGAGATGGCGATATCGCCCCATAATTTAGGATTTATTTCATTAAAGATAAAACTGCCAATCGCGGCGTAAATATAGAAGATGATAAACATCAGTAAGATCACATAGCCTAATTGAGGAAGCGCTTTGAGTAATGAATTGATCAGCACTCTTAACTCAGGCACCACTGAGACCATTCGCAATACGCGAAATACTCTCACTAATCTTGCCAATAACGCCATTTCACTATTGTCTATCGGAATTAGACTAACCAACACCACTAAGGTATCGAAAATATTCCAGCCTTTTTTAAAGAATGATTTTTTATCTTCATCTGCAATGAAACGTATCGAAAGTTCGAACAGGAAAAATAAGGTAATAAAGCTATCAAGGATGGAAGTGAATGAATAAGCCGTTGCAGATAGCTGAAAAGTTTTAGCACCTATTTCTAACGCCGAAATAATAATTACGGTCACAACGGATAACTCGAATATCTTATTATCTTTAAACGTTGCGAGTTGAGCTTTAATGGATTGATACATTGTTTAAATTATATTGTCACAAGGAATAAAATGGATGGTGATTATACCGAGATACTTTTTGTCTTGTCGATAACTTGTGAGCCTTGGCGATTAAGGTAAATAACAGCGGTAACAAAATGGCTTACACCTCATCATTGCTAAGAGAATGATTCATAACAAAGTGTCGATATTCTCTGCATTTAACTCACCGAATCAGAGGTATAATTTAAATTTCAAAAGTGTTATAAAAGATCTGTCTTTTGGCCCCGCTATCTTTTGAGTCTGTTAATGGTACGATTGAATCGTCTTTTATTTACTGTAATTTTCCTGCCGCTGATTGTCTTAACGTCTCTCCCTTTGATGGCATCACAAGCAGAGCTTGAAAAGCAACTTGCAGCAATTGATAAAATTGAAGATGCGCATCAAGCGTTAGTAAAAGTTAATGAACTGCTTACCTCGTCTACACTGTCTGAAAAACAGGAAATTACCGTGTTAAATAAACAAGCCACACTCTATTTTCGTTTACGAGATTTTGATCAAGCGCTTGCCATTACCGAACAAGTACAAACTATTGCGCAACGCAATGGATGGTTCAAGGCAGCAGCACGCGCGAGCAAAATGCTCGGTGTTTTTCAGTATTATCAAGGGAAGTATCCCCAAGCGTTGAGCGCTTATCAAGCGGCGTTAGCGTTATATCAGCAGTTAAATGAAGAACTTGAACAGGCAAACCTCTATAACAATATCGGTTTAGTGTACAGCGTTCGAGGGGATGCACTAAAAGCAATTGATAATTATCAACAAGCTGAATTGATCTATGAACGTGTAGGAACTGAGCAAGATCTTGTTGATATCCGTTACAACATTGCAGGTTTGTATTTGCGATTACGTCGTTACGATGTTGCTATTGATATGTTTAAGGAAGTCATTGCGAAACGAATAGAATTTAATGATGAAGCTGGCTTGGCCAGTGTGCATTCAGATATTGGCGTGAGTTATAAACAAAGCGGCAATTATCAGTCGGCGTTACATTATTTATTACAAGCGTTAAATTATTTTCGTACAGCGCAAGACGCGTATCATTTAGCGTCAACCTATCATAATTTAGCCGAAGTTTACAATGAACTTGGCCAGTCAGGATCTGCACAGCAGTATGCAGAATTAGCGATCAGCATCAGTAAAGAAAAGCATTACGAATCTATACTTTCTGGGAGCCTACAAAGCCTTGCCAGAGCGCTTTTTGTTCAGGGTGAAACGCAACGACCATTGGCATTACTTGAGCAGTCGACGGAGATTGCAAAAAAATCTGGTTATCAGCAGCAACTGAGATCAAATTTGTCTTTATTACCTTTGGTTTATAGTGCACTTGGTGATCGACAGCAGGCGTTAACTCAATATCAAGCGTATATCGATTTAAACTTTAAATTATCTAATGATCAGCTAAATGAATACCTTGCCAAGTTTGAATCGAAAGCGTTGAAACAACAAGTTGCTCAGTTACAGCAAAATAAAAAATTACAGCAACTAGAAATTGAACAAGCGAGTCTTAGACGTAATTTCATTATCGGCGCCGCGTTTTTAATTCTCTTGCTTGGTTTTTTCATCTATCGTCGGCGCATAGACCATCGTTTAAAAGATGAACTGGCGATACAAGTTAAACAACGAACGACTGAGCTGGAAAATTTAACTGAAGAGCTTAAGAAAGCCAATAATGTTAAAAGCCAGTTTTTAGCTAACATGAGTCATGAAATTCGCACACCGTTAACGGCCATTATTGGCCAAGCTGAAGCGATCATCTGCGGTGAAGTTGAAACCAAATATCGTGAGAAAGAAGTTGAAATTATCCACGGTAATAGTCTTTATTTACTTGAATTAATTAATAATATTTTAGATCTCAGTAAAATTGAAGCAAACAAGCTGGAGTTAGAATTACAAGAGCAAGATTTGCATCAAATATTGCGTGAGCTCGCAAATATCTTTACTGAGCAAGCGCGACGTAAGGGACTGAAATTTGCGATAACCCACAGATTACCAGCACCATTTATGCTGAAAGTTGACGGCTTACGCTTAAAGCAAATTCTCGTCAATTTATGTTCAAATGCCATAAAATTTACTGTGCGTGGTGAAGTGATAGTAAATATTTTTGTGCAAGATGACGAACTGCATTTTTGTGTGACAGATACAGGTATTGGCTTAAGTTATTCGCAAATTCAGCAAGTATTTGAGAGCTTTACTCAAGGGGATAGCAGCATTAGCCGACGCTTTGGCGGCTCAGGCTTAGGGCTTTGTTTATCGGATCAATTAGCGAAATTGATGGACGGTAGGATAGAGATCCAAAGCGAGCTTAATCAAGGCAGTTGTTTTTCTTTGATTATACCGTTTAGCCAATCAGCCCAATATGCTGAAGTTGAGTCAGTTAGCGTTGTTCAAGTTAATGCCGATGCACCGAAAACCTATCACTTTTCAGGCAAGGTGCTGTTAGCGGATGATCATGATGATAACCGATTGTTGATTGCGAGATTTTTAAGATCGCTTGGCTTAGAAGTCGTTGGCGCATGCAATGGACAAGAAGCAATTGAGCAGTACTTCGAACATAAGCCCGCGATTATTTTACTCGACATTCAAATGCCGGAAATGGATGGGATAGAAGCGTTTAATATCTTAAGACAGAAAGGGTGCGACGTACCTATTATCGCGTTAACGGCAAATGCCATGGCACATGAAGTTGAGCATTATATTGAGTTAGGTTTTGCTGAGCACTTAAAAAAACCGATTGAACGTAAGCAGTTTATTAGCGTACTCGCGAAATATTTTGACGCTAATATTTGCTTAAATAACGCGAATGATGCGCTTAAGAAAGTAGATATGTCGGATCTTGTGCAGCAATTTAAATCAAATTTAGTGCTTGAGCAGCAAGACATTATTTTGCATTTAAAAAATGACGATTTTCAACGGCTGCAAGCATTAGTACATCGTATTGCTGGCGCAGCGCAAATGTTTGGTTTTGCATTACTTTCTGAACACGCGATTAAGTTAGAACAAGCGATAAAAGCAAATTCGTTTGGTCATATTAATGAGCTTTGCCAAGAGCTGTTAAATGAAATTGACCAAGTATTATGGTAAATAACTTCAGCTTCGCATAAGGAATGCGTTTCTAGCAGTTATTTTTACTGACTTCATCGTTATTTTAAAGTGAAATAGCCTGCTATTCCAACTTCAAAACGCCTTGAATTCAGACAAAAATACCAAGCTAGAAATATAAAATGTTCCTAACTTATTGTTTTATTTAGTATGACATTATTTCTTATACAAAACTGAAGTTAACTAATACTTGGTCATTAAATGTTTTTAATTGGTTTCTTGATACTGAAAAACCTCGCCAATGGGCACATTAAACACTGCTGCAATTTTAAATGCGACTTCAAGTGATGGAGAGTATTTGCCTTTTTCAATAGCGACTATGGTTTGCCTTGACACTTTCACGGCATCAGCCAGAGCTTGTTGAGTCATTTCGTTGTGATGAAAACGCAAGGTACGAATATGATTAACAATCATTTTGCTCACCTTAATAGCTTTTACGGTAATAAAATAATTGCGCACCATACTTGGCAATTTCAGATAATAAAAAGCCCACCAATAGTGTATTACATAGACTATATTGTGGAGCCAGATCTTTAGTGAATAGGTAATTGGGCAAATCAAAGCTGTCTAGTGTTGATAGATACACTTGGCCAAATACGCTAATCACAGTTAAGGAAAGGAAAAAATAACCAAAGCGATCACTTTTATAACCAAATAACTGATCTCGTTCGTCCTCACCTTTAGCTGCTTCTTTGACATAGAGAATACCTAAAACAACTTGTATGGCAATATTTAGCAATATGCTCCATACAAGCGCTTCTATAAATAGATCAATTAAAATCGCCTCAGTTAATACTGATTGCATTAATCCGGCTATGTAGTGAGTGAGGATATAAATAGAAATTAACAGCGACGCCCAGATGGATTTTTCATTATAAGACATTGTTATCACCTATACTTGACATTAAGTATGAAATTTTTGACATGATGTAAATTTAAATCGACTTTTCTGTTGTGTCAAATATTTTTAACATCAAGTTAGGTTTAATTTACTTTTTAACAATAAAATAAATGCAATAGAACTAATATCACAGAGTAACAAACTGAGTGTTAAGTGTTTCTATCACTTAATTTTTCTAAACAAAATATCTTTAAACATTACCCAGTCACCAATCAGGCTATAGAGCGGATATTGAAAGGTTGCAGGCTTGTTTTTTTCAAAGAAAAAATGACCAAGCCATGCAAAACCGTAACCTACGATAGGTAGCAGGCATAGCAAGAGATAGTTACCTGTTAGCAGGCTGTAAGCTAACAAACACAGCACTAATAATGAACCGATAAAATGCAGGCGACGGCATTGCTGATTCTGGTGTTGGCTTAAATAAAACGGATAGAACTCTTTAAAGCTCGTATAAGTTTTTTTCATTGTAATCCTATAACTTAGTGCTAATCACTTTAATACCAAAAATTACCATGGCACCGCCCATGAGCCGATCAAGCCAGTGGCCCATTTTTTGAAACTTTAGGTTAATGCTAGGTCGAGACAACAAAAAGACCACAGTTGCAAACCAAGCAAACTGTAGCAGCATCATCCATAGTCCGTAGATAATAAGGTGTTCAGTTGGTAGATCAGGTGAAATAACTAAGGTAAATAACGCGACAAAATAAATCGGGGCTTTGGGATTTAAGGCATTACAGATAAAACCTAAGCCAATCGTTTTTAAACTCGAGCGTTTTGCCAGCGTATCATCTAATGCATTTTGCTGATGAGGTTTTGCCGTGATCCCCTGATAACCTAAATACAGCAAATAGCTACCACCGAGTAATTTTATTGCCCAAAGCGCCGAACTTGAATTAACGATAAGCGCCGCTAAACCAAGGGCTGAATAGAGAATATGCACCGATAAACCTAATGCTATTCCTAAGCTGCATAATAAGCCTGCTTTTTTACCGTTTGATAATGTTTGTTGGGAAACCAAGATAAAATCTGGGCCAGGAGATGCTGCCGCTAATAAATGAATACTAGTGATCATTAATAACCCTGAAAGTAAATCCATTGCTATATCCTCATCGTTGTCGTCATTAAGCTATCACTACCTAGCCGTTTGTTCAATTCTAAGCTTGCTAAAATGGCAAGGTTTTGGATAATGGCGCAATTCAAACCACAGTAAATAAATAGCGATGCGCCTAGATAAATTTATTTGTAAAAGTACCGAACTTACCCGTAGTGAAGCAAAAAAACTGTTAAAGATGGGGGAGGTGACAGTTAATGGTGAAGTGATAAAAAATGGTGCAACTCAAGTCCATGAAAATAATGACATCAGCATTGACGGCCAGCGATTAACCGCCCGTGAGTCGCGCTATATTATCTTCCATAAACCGGCTGACACTATTTGCTCTAATGTCGATGAAATTTATCCATCGATTTTGCATTATATCGATGTTGATAAAGCGTTCGATTTGCATATTGCCGGACGCTTAGATGCTGACACAAATGGGTTAGTATTGATCACCGATGATGGTCGCTGGTCTCACAATATTATCTCACCGAAAAAACACTGTGAGAAAATTTATCGAGTTTGGCTACGAGATGAGATTAAAGCTGAAGTTGCTGATTTATTTGCACATGGCGTGCAATTACAGGGGGAAAAAGGCCTAACTAAACCAGCTAAACTTGAGGTGGTGAGTGCTAAAGAAGTGCTGTTGACTATCACCGAAGGAAAATATCATCAGGTTAAGCGCATGTTTGCGGCGGTTGGCAATAAAGTGCTTGGTTTGCATCGCGAGCAAATTGGACAAGTGGCATTAGCGGAATTACCACTTGGGGAATGGCGTTATTTAACAAGTGAGGAAGTCGACAGTTTTAGCTGAACTGTCGCTAGAGCAGCGATGGCTATTTGTCAAAAAAATTGCTAAAAAATGATAAAGTTTTGTTAATTCGTGCCGATATTTTATTCAGTTGTTCACTATTAAGCGATATAGAATAAAGGTTAATTATGGATGTTTTAGCTGAATTATTACCTCCGAGCTATCTAGTAAAGTCTGAAAATACAGCGAAAGACAAAAAGCAAAATGCTAAGTACACCCATCGTAATAAAGGTGGCTATCAGGCTCTTACCGATACCGATGAGCAAGCAGTTTCTGTCAACGTTAGACAAGCGTCAAACTGGGATCAGGTAGAACGTCGTTCGGGTAGAGACCGTCGAGAATATCTGGAATCTCGTGGCCGCTGGTTGGAATCACGCGCCGAAAAAGACCGTCGTCAATTGTCTAAAGCGATCCAAATTAAAATATAAAGTTTTTTAATATTCAACGAGTTGTAGTTGAATCAATCAGCTGAGATATTAGCACTTAAGTGATGACAAACAGCCATTATGGTTATTGGATTAACTTGACGGTTTTATCTGGCAGTTGAACATTTCTTATTGAGTTAATTTGTAGTCGCTCATATTTAATCTGACCTTTTGTTGCTTGTTAAAGGTGACGCTTATTGCTTCATTGGGGGCTATCGTCACACAAAGAATGTTCTTTTAGGAATAGCTTACTCAGATACTAAACGGATATTATTTAAACTTTAATCCAGACGATTTTCGAATTTTATTTTGTATTGCTCTAACATGGAATATAAGAATTCTAGTTTGATGCGTTGGATACTTTCCTTGGCCTTTGTATAATATTCTTTGGCCTGCTCAATATTTCCTTGTAAAAACAACACCTCTGCTAAATGAAGTCGTGCAGAATTTATTCCTATTTGGCTTTGAATAATTTGGTATGCAGACAATGCTTTTGTATAAGCCTCTAAGGATTTATTAAGTCTTTTTTGTTTAAGATAAACTAAGCCTTGCTCTTCGGCCACACTGGCTTTTAGGAACCAATCTTGGTGTTTATCAGTGATATTAGTCACTCGCTGATAATATTGTAACGCTTGTCTAAAATCTTGTTTACTCGCTGCAACTCGTCCTTTAAGTAGTTCGATATTTGCAACTTCTAATGGATCTTCAATCAAAACATTAGTTGATTTTTCTAGTAACTCAGCCGCCTTGCCGATTTGATTATCCCACAAGTACAACTTACTCAAATAGATGATGGCAATAGTCGAGTCAGGGTTCAATGATAGATAACTTTCAAAAAAACTTATAGATGTATGCCAATCTGATTCATAACTGATCATGGCCTCTGCAAATAAAGCATCGTTAAACTCATTTATTGGCTTAAATTCACTATTGTTGAGAGGCTGATTGATAAAGTCGGCTAATTTCTTTGATAATGTATCAAGTGCGCCATTTATTGAGGTATCTAGAATAACCCCTTGCTTTACATCATTTGCGACATGAAACTTATAAACCAGTTTATAGTCTGACACATAACCTAATATCTCTGCTTCAACGATTAATGTAGCACCAGATACATTAAATATTTTAGCGACATCTTTGGAAGAAAATTTTCGGTTTAAACCTGCGGTGTACATTAAATGAGGAATGTAAGTTCCCTGATAGATATAAATTGATTTAGGGAAGCCTTTTAATTTTGCGATAAACTGCTCCATTGCCCCTAAATAGATCCAATCGTTTTCTCCATAATGAATACTATTTTTGATT
>JBNKXM010000032.1:0-10001 GCA_050300315.1 Thalassotalea sp.
TGATAACGGGCATTTATTCCGCCGTTGAATTAATCGAACGTAAAGACCCTCAAGTTTTAGCTTTGGTTGGTAAAAACCTAAAGCTTGATAAATCCCAATGGCCGACAATGACCGAAGGTGTTGAGCTGGTGTCACCACAACTTAATAGTACTTTTATTCGACGCTATAAACTTGAAGCAACTATGTTAACGCTAGAGAAAGTGATGTTACAGCAACATCTACTTAAAAAGCCCATCAGTAAGCAAATCAAAATGGAAATGTTTGTCAGGCTGTAAGTGAACAACAGCCGCTAGTGTTTTTGGTAATCTTGTGCGGCACTTTTACATTGTCTAAGTAGTTGAGCAAATTCTGTTACATCTCTATCTATGCTACTTTCATTAATAAAAATATGTGCACCAAGCGCCTTGTGCAATGCTTGGCATTGATGGAAAAATCCAGCTAATGGCCCTTTTATTTGATCGCCATTTTGACAAATATAATGATCAAAGTTAATCACTGCGTCCTGCATTGGCATTAATTGTCGAGATACACAGTAACTGACTAACGGCTTTTGTTCGTGAATTAAATGATTGGCAAGTCTTAACGAAATCTTTGTGCGAAGCCGCTCGAGCGAGTCAAGTGTTAAGCCAACATAGCAAAGTTGCTCTTGACTGATACCATAGGTATTAGTGATCGCATGGATATTTCGTATCTCATCCCATGATAACTGCCAGCTACCCTTGCGATGCATAAAGGTTATTTTCTTAGGCGTAAGGATAAAACTGTGTTTGGGCTCGAGCAACTTTAAAATGCCGAGGAAGATTAATGACAGGTTAAGTAATAACAGCAGCATTAATGAAAATTTAGCTTGTTGCCAATAGAATTGGCTTAAAACTAATAGTATGAGCAATGATAAGCTGCTGCTTAGGGTGATAAAAACGGCATTACGTTTGGCTTTAGGGGTGATATAGAGTTTAGGCTGTGTCATACCATTGCCCCTAAAGCGTATTCAGTTAACACTTAGCGATAAACAAGGTGTAAGGCTAAAGTTGTGATTGCAAATAGTTATTTAAGCCTATTTTCTCTATTAAGCCTATTTGCTGTTCTAGCCAAAATGCATGGTCGACTTCGGTATCATTAATCAGCGTTTGTAACATATCGCGAGTGACAAAATCTTGTTTTTGCTCACAAAGTGCCATCACCTCTTTGAGTTTGTTATCAACGGCATATTCTACTCTTAGATCGCTAGTGAGCATTTCAGGAACTGTGCTACCAATGTGTAAACCATCGCGAGTTGCCATATCAGGCACGGCCTCTAAAAATAAAATGCGTTCAATTAACGCCGAGGCATGAGATTTCTCATCGTCAAACTCGTGATCTATGCGGGTAAATAGCTTGTTAAAGCCCCAATCCTGATACATACGTGAATGAATAAAATATTGGTCCATTGCGGCTAATTCAAAAGCCAATAACTGGTTGAGGCTATCAATGATCTCTTTATCACCTTTCATTGCTTACTCCTTGCTATAATTGTGCTTGTAAGTAGTTATCAATTTTCATCGTTTCTATTTGATATTGCTGAGCTTCTATCCAATCTATGTGTTCTTCTTCTTGATGGAGGATATCGACTAATATTTCTCTACTAACAAAATCTTTCTGCTGTTCGCAAAGCACAATAGCTGCTTTAAGCGTGGTTAGTTGCGCTAATTGAAATTTCATATCACAGGCTAGCATTTCCGCAGTTTCTTCGCCGATAGACAAAGCCCCTAATTGTTGTAAATTTGGCAAGCCTTCTAAAAATAAAATGCGTTCAATTAACTTATCGGCTTGTTTCATATCGAGAATAGATTTTTTATAGCATTTATCATTGAGCTGGTGAAATCCCCAGTTTTTATAAATGCGAGCGTGGAGAAAATATTGATTAATTGAGGTTAACTCACTCGTTAATACTTTGTTGAGTTGAGTGAGAATATCGGTTTGGCTTTTCATTTTAAAGTGACTCAATAACGTATGTTAGCTATGAGTATAATGGCTCACCGACTTAGGTCAATTGAGAAGTCGGTAATACTGAGGGAGAAAAATTAGCAAACCTCTTTAAATAAGCCTTCATCAATGATGGTATTGTTAATCACTTGCTGGATGACTTTAGTGCAAGAACCGCACTGTGAAGAGACATCTAAGTGTTTTTTCAGTTCACGAATAGAGCCAACACCGTCATCTAACACGTGTTGTGCAACTTGTTTATCTGTGATGCCTTTACAAATACAAACGTACATATTTATCCCAAACGTAATCTTAACGCAAGTGATAATAGTTCTTGTTTGTATTAGAGTCAAGGGATTATTTTTGGCCATTTGATTGAGATCATATATAGGCTCGATAAAGCATCTTAATAGTAAAGGCGGTATGCTTAGAAGTTATGAATACCGCTATTTTGTTGACTTGCAATAGTTATTGCTCAGCTTATCGATTGTTGATTACTACGCTTGATCAACAGGGAAAGAAAGCGCTTTAGTTAACACTTCGTTGGCTTTAGCTAATTCACCTTGCTGTTGCAGTACCTTGGCAAACGTCAGTAAATCAGTTTTGTCGTATTGAGTACCTTCTAAATGAACTAGAGAATTAAACGCTTTTTCTGCCATAGACCATTGTTTTGATGCTGCGGCTAAGTGCGCAAGGCAGCTCAGCCATTTTGCGCTATGTTGGTCGTGATGAAGATGTTTCTGCGTTGCCTGGATCAAATCATCACATGAGCTCAATGGTAAGCTACGTATCTGCTTGAGTAAGCTTTCGTTGGCACCTTTTTTAATAACCGGCAGTAAAATTTTACTCAATGGCTGATTGATTTGATGTTCGGCTAATACTTTGCAGTAAGCTAACAACACAGGTTCACGTTGTTTGATCTTGCGCCCAAGCTCATCCCAATAATGCATGAGTTGCGTGTTATCGCGCTGTTCAATGCACTCAGTAAATGCATGATAAAAGGCTTGAGATTCCCAATGTGCGAGCTTGCTTGCTTCTATATGTTTGCTCTTTCGCGCACTCACCAGTTGGCTGATAACATATTCATAGCGTTTTTCTATTAAGCTTAACTCAATTTCAAGTGCTAATAATCTATCATCATGACCAATGAGTTTATGATTTTGGTCGATAAGCTCACGGGCTTTTTGGTATTCTTGATGTTTGATCGATAACGAAATTGTCACCAAGATTGCTTCTAAGCCTACCTCTTTAACATTTTCAAGGTATTCGTCAAGTTGTGCGAGATAATGTTTGCTATTAACTTCCAAGCCTTGCTTATCTGCGGCGCTAGCCGCCATTAGGTAGGCTATTTGTTGAAATTTAGACGGCTCGGCACTTTTGATCAATAGATGTTCAGCTTGCTGATTGTCACCTAAGACATAAGCAGCAACGCCTTGATTTAAATGGCGCAATCCTTTTCTTTGGTTCGCAAAGATAATTTTATTCCATGCAGCAATGCTAAATGACAAGCCGCCTTTAAAGGCTTTTAAAGCAACCAGTAAGGCAAAAAACAGCACGATTAGCATCATAGTGGCGGTTACTACCGTTGATTCTATGGTGATATTTCCCATAGCAATTAAGATGTAACCTTTTTCACCAATCAACAATGGACTAATGGCAACGGCAGCTAAAAATAATAGGATGACAATAATCAGACGTTTCATTAGGCATCCTCAGCAGTAACTGGTTGTGATGCCGGTGCTTGTTGCACGTCATTGGTTTTCGGCGGCTGGTTGGTATCGCTTTTCTCAGGTGCTAATTCCTGCTGTGGTAAGTCCTCAGGTGCAGATGACTTAATTAATTGCTCAGTTGGTTGTGCTTGAGCTGGGCGCGCTGATTTAGCGGAAATACGCTGGCGAATTGCCGATAATGAAACGAGCTTGTTTGGGTAATCAAAGCTAATGACTTTGTTTTTCAATAATTGCGTAGCCTGATAAAACTTAGCGGTTTCGAGTTGGCTCATATCAAAATAGTCGGTTAGCCATTGTTGTAGATCGGCAATGTGCTGTTGATAGAGCGCGGCATTTTCTTTACTGGCTGCCCACTGCACTTGTTGTAATTTTAGTGCTAAGTTCTCTTTTAAATTACGTTGATGCTGTGGCGACATTAATGGCTCAACATCGCCAGTTCTGCGGCGAATAGTAATAAAATCAGCTAAAAATTTACGCCATGTTTTAGCCAAATTTTCACGCCAATCGCCGGTATTTTCTGTGAGCTGTAAGCTTTCTTGTTGTTCTTGGCTATCGGGAACTTTCGCCATGGCGAATGTTAGTTGCGGAATTTGTTTGCTTAATGCCAGCACGCTGAGGATCACTTCTTCGGTGTCTAATTTTGGCATTAATTTCAATGCTTCAATATCTTCTCTGAGCAATTGACGAATGGTGAGATATTGAGGATCGTTAAGTTCAGCAATTCTGGCGTCAGCATCGGTTAATAGATTAATTGCGGCTGTAGTGTCATGTTCTAACCACAAGGTGCGTGATGCCATGCGTACTAAATATTCAGCTTCATACAATAACCAATCAGTTGGCTGGTTTTGTTCTAAACGGTTGAGCTGCTCAGATAATTGCTCAATTCGCGCTTGGCTTTCTTGCTTGATCGTCTCAAGTGCTGATGAAAATTGTTGTGCGTTGTAAGTGCTTTGCTCGGCTAGTAATTGGTTAACTTGTTGTTTATTTTCAGTATTTTGTGCGTTCAGTTGTGTGAGTAGTTGAGCATTTTTTTGTGATTGCAGATAATATAATGCGCCAACGCCAGCCGCACTGGTTAATGCTAGGATAAGTGCGAGCACAGCGGTTTTGGATAATTTATTGTTCACAACATTGCCAGTCGAACGTTGGGTGCTAGCTGTGGTTCTGGCTTTATCAGTCGTTGCTTTTTTAGCGAGATCAGTGTTTTTCACTGAATCCTTAGCCGGTTCATTGTGAGTCTCTGGCTTTACCACCGCTTGGGATTCTTCGTCGGCTGATTGCTTGTTTTCTTGTGATGTGTTTGGTTCAGTCATTATCAGATCCCATTGTCTGCAACGTTTTTATGATGGCTTGATCACTAGCGCCGTGAGTATTAATAACTTTGTCTAAGCCTAATTGTGTTGCAGTTTGTTTGATTCTTTCACTGGCAACTAGCCATAAGCATGTGTTTTGCCAGAACTTATCGTTAATATTGACCAATTCTACTACACGTTGCAACAAAGCGTTACTGGTAATGATAATGCCAGAGATGTTTTCTTGTTGCCAACGGCTGATATCTTGCGTACTGACATTAAGCCATGCTCGCTGATAGCTTTCGAGATACTGCACTGCTGCGCCGCACTTGGTAAGTTCGCTTGCCAATAGTTCACGACCGCCATCCCCTCTGACGATCAGGATTTTTTTGTTTTCATCGAGCTGTTTGAGCTGAGCTAACGCTAAGATACCTTCACTGTCATGGCTATCTGGGCAAATTGCTGAGATGTCACGCTTGGCAAGAGCAGTTTTTGTCGCACTGCCAACGGCTATTATTTCGATATCTGATGTAAGCCAATGATTTAAACGCCATGCTTGGTCGGCAAATTCAACTGCAGCAGCACTGATAAATATTACAATGGCGGGAGCAAAGCCCTGAAGTTGTTGGGCGATTTGTTGTTGGCTAGTCGCCTGCTGATATTGAAACAAGGGTTGGCAAATTGATGTTATGCCAACGGCTTGCAAGGCTTGCTGTAATTGCAAGCCTTGTGTTTGAGGTCGGGTGATAACGAATTTTAGATTATTGGTCATAAACCTGTTTTAAAATAGCATCAGCACCTTGCGCTAACAGTTTTTCTGCTAATTGCAGACCTAACTGCTCTGCTTGTGCAAGATCACCTTCTACTTGGTCGGTAATGATTTGAGAGCCATCAACAGCGCCAACTAAACCTCTTAAGTGAATTTTTTCATCAGTAATTACGGCAAAACTGCCGATAGGTACTTGGCAACCGCCTTCTAGCGCTCGGTTCATCGCGCGCTCAGCTAATACGCGGGTGCGTGTTGTTTTACATTCTAATGGTGCTAATAGTGCTTTGATGGTGTCATCATCGCTACGACATTCAATACCAACGGCACCTTGACCATTAGCAGGTAGCATCACTTCTGGCTCGATAAACGCTTGAATGCGTTCTGACATTTCAAGACGAATTAATCCTGCAGCGGCTAAAATAATGGCGTCGTAGTCACCGTTATCAAGTTTTGCTAATCGGGTGTTGACGTTACCGCGTAAATCGCGAATATCGAGATCTGGACGTAGAGCTTTGATCTGGCATTGACGACGTAAGCTCGAGGTACCAACGATTGCACCTTGAGGTAATTCTTCAAAAGAATTAATAGTGTTTGATACGAACGCATCTCTGGGATCTTCTCTAGGGCAAATAACTTCAAGCCCTAGACCGTCAGGGAACTCTACTGGCACATCTTTCATTGAATGAACCGCGATATCGGCGCGATTTTCTAACATAGCGACTTCGAGTTCTTTAACAAAAAGTCCTTTACCACCTACTTTGGCTAAAGGTGTATCTAATATGACATCTCCTTTAGTGGTCATAGGTACAAGTTCAACATTGATACCAGGATGAAAATGTTCTAATTGTGCTTTAACGTATTCTGCTTGCCAAAGCGCTAAGGCACTTTTACGTGTTGCAATGCGCACGGTTTGTTGAGTCATAAGTTGTCCTATTAATTAGCGCTTAGGGTGATTTGAGATTCAGCTTGCTTACTAACGGCCTCGGAAATAAAGTGCCAAAATTCATCGCCACCACGTTTATCAAACCATTGTTGTTCTTGATAATGAAAGTGATGACCGTTGAACTTAGTTGCTACCCATATTTCATGTAGTGGAGCTTGCTTATTGATAATGATTTTACTGCCATTTTTGAACGTTAGCGTTAACATGCCACCAACACCTTCGTAATCAATATCAACACCACTGTCTTCAATGGCTTCTTCGAGTGCTAATAGCAGATCATCGGCCATTAAATTGTATTGGGTATCGTTCATTTATTCGCCCTTTTTTTAAAAACTTGATTAAACCGTTTTCGTTTAGCTTGTATTTGATGGTCATCAGATTATAAAACGTCTATCATGGGAAAAAAATCGAATTAATCAAAAATGCGTAAACTAAATTCAATTATTTTGGCGAGTGTATTGATCTTAACCGCGCTATCTGGTTGCGGTATGCCAGGTCCTTTGTATCAACCTGATGAGCAAGATCAGTCCACTAATGCTGAGACACAAGATAAACCAAGCAAATCGAATGAACAACAGGAATAATCGTTGTGGATTTTTTTAATCGTAAAAATGTTGATTTATATGCAGAGGAATGTGCGGTCAAAACATTGGCTGATACATACGGCACGCCGCTTTATATATACTCGCGTGCAACGATAGAGCGTCATTGGCATGCTTTTGATCAAGCCGCAGGTGAGCGTTCTCATTTAGTTTGCTATGCGGTCAAAGCAAATAGCAATTTAGCGGTGTTAAATATTTTAGCAAGGCTTGGTTCTGGTTTTGATATTGTTTCTAAGGGTGAACTGGCGCGCGTGATTGAAGCCGGTGGCGATCCAAGCAAAGTGGTATTTTCTGGTGTTGGTAAAAAATCAGATGAGATTGCTTATGCGCTCGAGCAAGGCATTTATTGTTTCAATGTTGAGTCAGAAGCAGAATTAGATCGTATTCAACAAGTGGCAAAACAGTGCAATAAGGTTGCGCCAATTTCATTGCGTGTGAATCCTGATGTTGATGCGGGTACGCATCCTTATATATCAACTGGTTTAAAAGAGAATAAATTTGGCGTTAGCATTGGTGATGCGTATCAAATATATGCCAAAGCGGCGGCTTATTCTCATATTGACGTTAAAGGCATCGACAGTCATATTGGTTCACAGTTAACAGAAATCACCCCATTTCTTGATGCATTAGACCGTATTTTACTCTTAGTTGATAACTTAGCCGAGCAAGGGATCGTGCTGTCGCATATCGATGTTGGTGGTGGTTTAGGTGTATGCTACCGAGACGAGCAACCGCCTCATCCAAATGAATATGCGAAAGCGATTGCTGATAAATTGTCGGGACGCGACATTAAACTGATATACGAGCCGGGCAGAGCGATTATGGCAAATGCCGGCATTTTAGTGACGGAAGTTGAATTCTTAAAAACCAATCAAGACCGTCATTTTGCTATTGTTGATGCTGCGATGAATGACTTGATCCGCCCGTCATTGTATCATGCTTGGCAAAACATTATTCCAGTGACAGAAAAACCACATCTTGTGGCGCAGTGTTATGACATTGTTGGTCCCGTGTGTGAAACGGGAGATTTTTTAGGTAAAAACCGTGAATTGGCGATTGAAGCCGGCGACTTATTAGCTGTGCGTTCATCAGGAGCATACGGTTTCACCATGAGCTCTAATTATAATAGCCGTCCACGTGCGGCAGAAATTATGGTTGATGGTGATCAGGCGTTTGTTGTACGACAACGTGAAACGTTAGCAAGCTTATGGCAAGGTGAAGCTTTGTTACCATAAGCATAAGGCACTGGCTCTTGGCGTAGAGAAGGTTAGATGTTAGTAAAATTTTCAAAAATGCATGGTTTAGGAAATGATTTTTTGGTGTTAGACAATGTCACACAAAATGTCTATTTACCGAATGATCAAATTCGTTTACTTGCCGATCGCCATTTTGGTATTGGTTTTGACCAGATGCTGGTTGTTGAACCGCCCTATGATCCCGACTTAGATTTCCATTATCGCATTTTTAATGCTGACGGTAGTGAAGTGAGTCAATGTGGTAATGGCGCACGTTGTTTTGCGAAATTTGTTCGGATGAAAGGGTTAATCAATCGCAATAAAATACGGGTTTCAACTCATTCAGGCAAAATGACCTTATATGTTGAACGCGATGGTAATATTAGCGTGACCATGCCGGTTCCACAGTTTGAACCGAGTAAGATCCCATTTAATGCGCAAAAAGCTGAAGGCACGTATATTTTACGCAGTGAAGAAGAAACCATACTTTGTGGCGCCGTGTCGATGGGCAATCCTCATTGTGTGATCACGGTTGATGACGTTGAAAAGGCACCAGTTGAAAAATTGGGTAAGCAGCTGACGCAACATGAGCGCTTTCCAAAAGGCGTTAATGTTGGTTTTATGGAAGTGGTTTCACCTGAATTTATTAAATTGCGTGTTTACGAACGTGGTGCGGCAGAAACGCTGGCCTGTGGTAGTGGTGCGTGTGCGGCCGTGGTTATTGGCCAAATGCAGAAAAAGCTTGCTAAGCAAGTGACAGTGCAATTGCCTGGCGGAAAACTTAATATTTTTTGGAAAGGTCCGGGGAATCCGGTGAAAATGACTGGGCCAGCAATACATGTATATGACGGGCAGTTACACCTATGAACAATGAAACAAATTCGATAGTGACACAGACAAAACAAGAAGAGCGTATGCAAAGCGAAGAAATCATGTTATCTGACGATATCGTCGTCAGCTTTTTAGAAGACAATCCAGAGTTTTTTAATCGCCATCCTGAATTAATCACCAGTTTACGATTAAATGATAATCAACGCGGCACTGTGTCACTGGTTGAGCGTCAGCAGCAGCAATTACGCCAAAAAGTACATGGTTTGGAAGAAGAAATTACTCAGTTGATGGCGATTGCTAATCAAAACGAGCAATTATTTGGTCTCTACAGTGATTTGTATTTGCGTCTGATCGACTGTCAAACTGCGGAAGAGCTTTTAGATTGTTTATATCGCGCGACGACCGAATTATTGTCGTTAGCGGATTTGAAACTTTGGCTGAGCAAACCAGCGGGTTTAACGCATGATTGCTTAATTGAAAAAGATTGTGGTGGCGTGTTGCAAAACCGTTTAGCGAAAGACGAATATTATTTTGGTCGTATTCAGCAAAGTGAGCAAGAAATGATTTTCTCCGATCATCATCAAGGCTCGGTAGTACTGATCAAATTACAATATCATCAACAAGCGTTAGGCTTTCT
>JBNKXM010000033.1:0-9843 GCA_050300315.1 Thalassotalea sp.
AGTGATCGAAGGGCAACTTAGCGCAAATAAAGCACTTGCAGAAAAAATTGGTAGCAAGTTACGAGAAATAGCCCCTAAGATGGTGATGATCATTGGCCGTGGCTCTTCAGATCATGCGGGCGTTTTTGGCAAATACCTGATAGAAATTGAAGCAGGCATTCCAACATTTGCTGCTGCGCCTTCGGTATCAAGTGTCTATGGTAAACAGTTAAAACTTGAGCAAGCGCTGGTTATTGTGATTTCTCAATCGGGTCGTAGTCCAGACATACTTGCTCAAGCTGAAATGGCGAAAAAAGCAGGAGCTTATTGTGTTGCCTTAGTTAATGATGAAACGTCACCGTTAAAAGATATCGTTGATGAAGTATTGCCATTAAAAGCAGGCGCTGAAATTTCAGTTGCGGCGACAAAAAGTTATTTGGCTACCTTATCAGCATTATTGCAATTGACCGCTTATTGGACTGAAAATCAAGAACTTATTGGCGCGTTAGCGACTCTACCAGCAGCATTACAAGCGATGATTGATTCACCTGCACAATTGACGGCTAAGTCACTTGAAGGGGTGAAAAACATGGTGGTACTTGGTCGAGGTTTAGGCTATGCGGTTACTAAAGAAATGGCGCTGAAATTAAAAGAAGTCAGCTCTATTCATGCTGAAGCGTTTAGTAGTGCAGAATTCTTACACGGACCTGTCACTTTGGTTGAGCAAGGTTTAGCGATTTTAAACTGCGCGGTGAATGATGAAAGCGCACAGTCTCATCAAGAGCAAATTGATGAAGTAGGCCAACGGGGTGCAGATTTAGTACATTTGCGTCAAATAGACAACACTATACATCCACGTCTAGCGCCTTTGGTGGTGTTGCAACGCTTCTATTTAGATGTCGCTGAAGTTGCGGTTGCTCGCGGTTTTAATCCTGATGAGCCGAAAGGTCTTAAGAAAGTAACACGGACGTTATAATGACTAGCTATCGCCTACATGCGCATCAACTGTTTGATGGTTTATCGTTTAAGAAGCATCAAGTATTAACTATTGCTGACGGCAAAGTAACGGCAATAGATGATGATGTTGCAACGGCAGACGAAGTTGCACAAGGCTTAGTTGTTCCAGGTTACATTGATTTGCAAGTCAATGGTGGTGGTGGTGTGTTATTTAATGATTCTCCCTCATTAAGTAATTTGAAAACCATCATCGCCGCTCATTGTCAGTTTGGTACTACAGGGATGTTACCAACACTGATCACAGACAAAGTCGAAGTAATGGCGCAAGCCGCTGATGCAATGGCGCAAGCGATTGCTGAAAAGGTTCCTGGTATTCTCGGTATCCACTTTGAAGGGCCGCATTTATCAAAAGCAAAAAAAGGCACTCATGCTGAGCAATACATTCGCCCTATTTCGCCGCAAGAGTGGCAAATCCTTGAGCGTAAAGATATAGGTCAAATTTTAGTGACGCTAGCCCCTGAAACGGTTGCCGTTGAAGATATTAAGCGCATGGTTTCGTTAGGTATTAAGGTTTGTTTAGGCCATACCAATGCCGATTTTGCTACCGCGCAGGCGGCAATGGATGCTGGCGCAGACGGTTATACTCATTTGTTTAATGCGATGTCAGCTTTGCAAGGACGAGCACCCGGTGTGACTGGTTGTGCTTTATTAAACGATCAGGCAAGTTGCGGTATTATTATCGATGGTCATCATGTTGACTATACTACGGCTAAGCTTGCATTAAAGGTCAAGCCGCAAGGTAAAGTGTTTTTAGTGACAGATGCAATGTCGACTATCGGCACAGAGCAAACTGAGTCTTCTTTTTTTGACCGTACCGTATATTTAAAAGATGGCCGATTAACATCGACCACTGGTGAACTAGCGGGTGCAGCCTTGGATATGGCGACAGCCGTTAAAAATGCCGCCGAAGGATTATCGATAGGTTTAGCTGAGGCGATCCGTATGGCGTCTCAATATCCAGCAGATTATATAAATCAAGGCGAGATAAGAGGAAATATTCGTGTTGGTAGTCAGGCCGATCTCATATTATTGAACCAACAACATGATGTTGAGTCTACATGGATTGCAGGTAAAAAAGTATTTCAAAAATAATGGGTTAGTAGATAATAAGTCAGACAAGAATAAAAACAACAAAGTTATATATTGAGGAATTTATGGAAATGACAATAACCAGCGAACAAAAACGCAGTAGTGCGATCCCTATGGCGATCGTCGCGACACTCTTTTTTATCTTAGGGTTCGCGACTTGGCTGAATGGTTCACTCATGCCATATTTAAAGCAAATCCTTCAATTAACGCCATTTCAAGCGTCGTTGATTGTTTTTTCATTCTATATCGCCGTGACATTCACTGCATTGCCGTCCGCCGCTGTTATTCGTAAAGTTGGCTATAAAAAAGGTATGGCACTTGGTATGGCCACTATGATGTTCGCTGGTTTGTTGTTTATACCTGCCGCTAAATCTCAAGTGTTTGTCTTCTTCTTGTTTGCACAACTCGTTATGGGGGTTGGTCAAACCTTATTACAAACCGCCGTAAACCCTTATGTTGTGCGTTTAGGGCCAGAAGAATCTGCCGCAGCGCGTATCAGTATCATGGGTATTTTAAATAAAGGTGCTGGTGTTATCGCACCTATGGTATTTACCGCGTTGATTTTAAGTAATTTTACGCACCTTGTGGGTGAAGAATTAACCGCGAGCCAAATCGACGAGATGGCTAATGGCTTGATTTTACCGTATTTAGGCATGGCGATTTTTATCGGGGTATTGGCGTTCGCAGTATTGAAATCTCCATTGCCTGAGCTTGCTAATGAAGACGATGATAGTAACGCTAATGGTAAAGAGCAGATCAAACAAGCGCTTGCCCATCCTAATTTAGCGTTAGGGGTTATTGCCATTTTCGTATATGTTGCTGTTGAAGTCATTGCTGGCGATACCATAGGAACATTTGCGTTATCGCTTGGTGTGGAAAATTATAGTGTGATGACGTCATACACCATGATCTGTATGGTGATTGGTTACATCCTAGGTATTGTCTTAATACCGCGTTATGTTTCTCAAGCAAGCGCATTAACGTTTTCTGCGCTGTTAGGTATTTTGTTGTCACTTGGTGTTTTGTTGGGTGATAGCCATTCGTTTGTGATTGCTAACACAGTGTTAGTGCCATTTGGCGGCGCTCAGTTGCCTGATACCTTATTAATGATAGCGTTTTTGGGGCTAGCTAACGCCATTGTTTGGCCTGCCGTGTTTCCGCTCGCGTTATCGGATATGGGGAAATTAACCAGCACAGGCTCTGCCTTATTAGTGATGGGGATTGCTGGTGGTGCTTTTGGCCCGTTATTTTGGGGTATGGCAAGTGGCACATCATTCGGTCAACAAGGTGGTTATATTGTTATGCTGCCTTGTTACCTATTTATCCTGTTTTATGCGGTTAAAGGGCATAAAATGCGATCTTGGTCTTAGTGTTGAAAAATCTATTAAATTTATCCGTAAGGATATCCGATCTCACTAGTTGAGGGTGCGTTAAACGATCTTATTTGATCGCCCTGGGTTTTTACTCAGGGTTTTTTTTATCTTATTTCTCTTAAATATTGACGTTTATCTTATAGCTAAAGTTATTCGTTACATTTATTTAACAAATGTTGCTTGAATATTCACCTGAATGTTTTAATATTGAACACAGACCAACTGAGGTCTTTGAATCATTTAAATGATTTGACTGGAGTATACCCAGATAACCCTAGGCTCTTTTTTAGAGTAACATATTAATAATAAAAGGTTATTTATGAGTAATAGTCAAAATGAGGTGATTACTATAATTTATTATTGTGATTCGTCATTAGAACTTAAACATCAGGTGTGTCAGGTAAAGAAATCAGATACCGGACGTGTGATTATTCCCGATGAATATAAAGCAGGAAAATCCATTATCGCTGTTTGTAATGGAGAGATAGAGATTTTAAATAAGATTGGTGAGCGCATCTTACCTAATCAGTCTATCGCCTAGACAAAGCCTTGATAAATCTTTATCAAGGCTTTTCTTTTATTGTTAGAACACTACTAGTTAGGTTTTAAAGAGTCTTCTGAATAGCCAGCAGGCTTGTGGCTTTTATCAAGTGAATCGGCAATTTCTTTCGGCATATAGTTTTCATCATGTTTTGCCAGTACTTCAGATGCTTCAAGTACTTTTGCCGAGGTTAGTGAACCATTGGCTATGATGCCTTGTCCTTCCCTAAATAAATCAGGCAAAAGGCCGTCATACTGTACGGTGATCGACTCACCTTTATTGGTTAAATCAAACTCAACATGCAAACTGTCAGGGTTGCGTTTAACACTGCCTGTTACCACTAAGCCACCAACGCGAATGCGTTGACCTATGGTTGGTTTTACACCTGTATCATCTTTACCGTGAGCGATTTCGTATGGCGTATAGAATAAATCGATATTTTGACTTAAGGCATAGAGCACCAAGCCAATAATTAAGCCAATGCCAGCGAGCACCGATAACACAATGGTTAAACGTTTTTTACGACGTGGATTCATGAATTAACCTCTTGAGAAATACTTTGTTTGTTGATGTTGTGTTGCTGTGCGGCTTGTTTTAATTTATTTTCGCGTTTTTGCCGTTGTTGTATTTGCTTAATAACAGCCGAGCTTTGATTAATGCTTGAAACCAGTAACAACAATAACAGCGTGATACTGACACCATAAGATAACCAGACATAAAAACCGTGACCACCCATGGCGAGGAATTCAGAGAAGGTTGAAAATTGCATTATTTTGCTCCTAGCTCATTAACAAAGTCACGCACCCAAGGGCGCATGGCATTTCTTGCTAATATTTCATTTTGAAAACGTATGCAAATGATCCAAGTGATCAAACAAACAAAACCGAGCAAGCAGATCAAAAATGGCCAATACATTTCTGCAGACATCGAAGGTGCCCCCAATTTAGAAACCGTTGTGCCTTGATGTAGGGTATTCCACCATTCTACGGAGTACTTAATGATCGGGATATTTATCACGCCAACTAATGAAAGAATACCTGCTGCTTTTCCTGCTAACACTTTATCTTCAAACGCATTGTGTAACGCGATAACGCCAAGATATAAAAACAGTAAGATTAATTCTGAAGTAAGCCTAGCATCCCAAATCCACCAAGTGCCCCAAGTAGGTCGTCCCCATGCGGCTCCAGTGATTAAGGCGATTGCCGTCATAACAGCGCCAACTGGCGCCATTGCTGCTGCTGAAGCATCAGCAAGTTTAATTTGCCACACTAAGCTTGAAAGAGCGGCAATTGCCATACCAACATAAATGCCCATCGAGAGCATAGCTGATGGTACATGCAAGTAAAAAATACGGAAACTGTTGCCTTGCTGGTAGTCAGCAGGGGCGAATAACAATGCCCAAACAATACCTATGCTCAGTAATATCACCGTTAATTTTGAAAACCAAGGGATCAATTTGCCGGCAAAATGATAGCTTTTTTCTGGGTTAGCGTAAGGATGTAACCATTTCCACATTAGTTAGTACTCACTTTTAGTGCGGCGCTTACCGCAAATGGAGATAAAGTTAATGAACCAATAAACAGTGCGGCAATTATAGCAAGTTGTCCACTGTAGGGTAAGTTCATTGCCGCAGTATCTATGGCGCTGGTCGCAAATATCAATACCGGAATATAGAGTGGCAAAACCAGTAAACTCAGTAGTACACCTCCTTTTTTAATACCTACGGTCAGTGCGACGCCGATGGCGCCTAAAAAACTCAATACCGGCGTGCCGATCAGTAAGGTTAGCAATAACGCTAGATAACTGTTGTCGTTCAGATGCAGTAGTAGGGCTAGCAAAGGCGCGACAAAAATAAGCGGTAAACCGGTTAGACACCAGTGCGCGATAATTTTAGCCATCACAATTAGAAACAGTGGATGTGGGCTTAGTAACATTTGTTCTAACGTACCGTCACTATGGTCAGATTTAAATAAACGATCGAGGGATAATAGCGTTGACAGTAAAGCAGCAACCCAAATGATGCCCGGTGCAATGCGTGCAAGCGTGTTGGATTCAGGGCCAATACCAAGCGGAAACAATGTAATAACAATGATAAAAAATAATAATGGATTTAAGATATCGTCTTTATGACGAAACGCTATGGTTAAGTCACGTTTAAAAACCAATAGAAAAACCGCTCGATATGACAAGTGTTCTGTTGTTAGGTTTTGCTCAGTCGTTAAACTCATTTCATTATTCATTTGTTCGATTATTTACCGATACTGGTGATTAAAAAAATCGATATTCTAAGGTGATTTTTTTATAAAATTCAGGACTCATTGCTAAATCTTGATGGGTGGTTAAGATCACACAACCGCCATTTTTAGCATGTTTTATCATTAATTGTTCTAATTTTTGTACACCATGTTTGTCAATCGCGGTAAATGGTTCATCTAAAATCCATACCGGTGCTTGGCTTTGCCATAATTTTGCTAAGGCAATACGACGATGCTGACCCGCACTTAAATGTGAAGCTAACGCATCTTCAAACCCGAGTAAGTTGACTTCACTTAAGGTTTGTTCCGCTTGTGCTGGATCTAAACCGCTTAATGCAAGATTAAATGCTAAGTTCTCTTGTGCTGACATTTCACCTTTGATACCCGCTAGATGTCCGATATAAAGTAAATGATGATTAAAATATTCTTTGTCTTGTGTGATCACTTTGTCATTAAACGTTACGTGACCATCATAAGGCTGTGACAAACCTGCCAATATCCGCAGTAAACTGGTTTTTCCTGCACCGTTGGGACCTTCAATCTGCACGATATCGCCTGAACTCACGGTAAAGTTAAGATCTTCGAATAAAATTCTATCTTCTCGTATACACGTAAGTTGTTGTGCGCTAAGTCGTATCGGTGAGGTTATTGGCATGTAGTTACTAAAATCTATGCAGTCATCTGAACTAATTTGATAATGATTAGTGTAAATAACAATTATTATTAATGAATTGATCCAGATCCTACTACATTGAATAAATTTATCATACTATAACCGCAGTCAATAATGAGATGTATTTTCAATAGATGTGCACTCTTTAATGAATTTAGTGATAAAACAGTGCTAGAATCGTGCGAGTTTTAAAACTAATGAATATGTTTCATCCTGTTAAGTATTTTGTCGTGACATCATTTATGTGTCGGTGCAAATTCGGAGACCCAATATGATACCTGAGTTAGGGCATTTCGCCTTAATCATCGGCTTAGCCTTTGCCATTTGTTTAAGTATTGTGCCGCTATTTGGCATCTTTAGTCAGCAACCTAAATTAGTCAGTTATGCCAAACCATTAACATTTGGTATGTTTGCGTTTACCGCAATTAGCATAGTGATCTTAGGTTATGGTTTTGTTACCGATGATTTTTCTGTTAAATATATTGCCAGCCATTCAAATACGCATTTGCCTTATTATTTTAAAATAAGCGCTGTGTGGGGCGGACATGAAGGTTCGTTGCTGCTTTGGGTCTTTTCTTTAACTGCATGGAGCATGGCCGTTGCTAAATTTAGCAAAGGTATTGATGAAGCATTTATTGCTCGTGTTTTGTCTGTACTAGGTATGGTCGCAGTTGGCTTCATGTTTTTTACCTTACTGACGTCGAATCCATTTGAACGTTTGTGGCCTGTAGTACCGCAAGAAGGTCGCGATTTAAACCCATTATTGCAAGATGTCGGGCTGATCATTCATCCTCCAATGTTATATCTTGGTTACGTGGGTTTTGCTGTTTCATTTGCGTTTGCCATTGCCGCGTTAATGTGTGGCAAGCTTGATGCTGCTTGGGCTCGATGGGCTAGACCTTGGGTTGTTGGTGCGTGGATCTTTTTAACGCTAGGCATAGCTATTGGTAGTTGGTGGGCATATTATGAACTTGGCTGGGGCGGCTGGTGGTTCTGGGATCCTGTTGAAAATGCCTCATTTATGCCTTGGTTAGTTGGAACGGCATTATTACATTCATTGGCGGTTACTGAAAAACGTGGCACGTTTAGAAACTGGACTGTGTTATTAGCTATTTTCGCATTTAGCTTAAGCTTGCTTGGCACATTCTTGGTGCGTTCCGGCGTTATTACTTCTGTGCACTCATTTGCCGCCGATCCTACACGCGGTATATTTATTTTATTATTACTGGCACTTGCTATTGGTGGTTCGTTAACGCTATTTGCGTTTAGGGCATCAAATGTCGCCAGTTTTAGTCGTTTTTCATTCTATTCACGCGAAACGGCACTATTACTGTGTAATATTATCTTAGTTATTGCCGCGGTGACTGTGTTACTTGGTACCATTTATCCGTTGATCTTAGATGCTATGGGGCTTGGTAAAATCTCGGTTGGTCCTCCATATTTTAACGCGGTTTTTGTACCTATCATGAGCCTCTTGTTTATTATCATGGGCATAGGACCATTAATTCGCTGGAAGAAAGCGAAAAAAGGTGAGCTGCGTAAGCAAATTACTAAGCCATCAATATTAAGTATTGTGCTTGGTGCGCTATTTCCTTTGCTATACATGGGAGAAGTTAATCTCGCGGCAAGCTTTGGTATGATGCTAGCGTTTTGGGTGTCGTTTGTGGTGGTAAAAGATTTACGTAATCAAGCGAAAAATAGTGAAAATCGCTATGACTTCAGCCGGATCACCTTAAGTCAATGGGGTATGACCTTTGCCCATTTTGGTATTGCGGTAACAATTGTAGGCGTGACGTTAGTATCTACGTACGAGAAAGAAGTTAGCGTTAAAATGTTTGTTAATGATAGCATCAATGTTTCTGGTTATGACGTGACGTTTAAAGGGGTCAAAGCAGTAAAAGGCCCTAATTACAGTGCAGATCAAGGACAACTTGAGATCGCTAAAAATGGCAAGTTTGTTACGTTATTAACGCCAGAGCGTCGTACTTATATGGTGCAAACCATGGGTATGACCGAAGCGGGAATCGATCCTGGGTTATTTAGAGATATTTATGTGGCACTTGGTGATCCTTTACCTGATAACGCTTGGGCTATTCGTGTTCATTATAAACCGTTTGTTCGCTGGATTTGGTTAGGGGCATTATTCATGGCATTTGGTGGTGTGATGGCAATGCTTGATAAGCGTTACCGTCGCAAGAAAACCGTTAAAGAAAGCCAAGTCAGCCGTCAAGTAGTTCAACAGCCTGCTACCGAAGGAGCATTATAAGTGAATAGAATTATTCGTTTTTTACCCTTAATTTTATTTATAGCCTTAGGCGTCGTTTTATATCGAGGGTTATTTTTAAACCCTCAAGCCATGCCGTCGGCTTTGGTTGATAAGCCAATGCCAAGCTTTAAGTTGACGCAACTATTAAAGCCAGACGTTACTTTGACGGAACAAGATCTTAAAGGCGATATTGTATTGTTAAATGTATGGGGTACTTGGTGTGTTTATTGTAAATACGAACATCCTTATTTAGTTGATATCGCCCAAAGTGGTCGTGTTGCGCTTTATGGTTTGAATTATAAAGATGATCGTCAAGATGCTACTCAGTGGTTGACTGAGTATCAAAATCCTTATCAGTTTTCTGTTTTTGATCCACAAGGCCGTCTAGGCATCGAACTAGGCGTGACTGCGGCACCCGAAACCTTTGTTATCGATAAAAGCGGTGTGATCAGAATGAAACACGTTGGGCCGATTGATGCGCAAGTATGGAAAGAAAAATTCTTACCGTTAATTGAGCGTATAGAACAAGAATCTGCTGGAGATAACGCATGAAAATGATGTTAAAGCTGGCGCTGATGAGTTTTTTCATGGCATTAAGCACACAAGTATTGGCGATCGATACTTATGTTTTTAAAGATGCCGTGATGGAA
>JBNKXM010000034.1:0-9824 GCA_050300315.1 Thalassotalea sp.
AAACACCCGATGAGGATAACCTGGCTGAATGCAACAAGAAACAGAATCTCAACCGAGATCTGGTTGCAGATATCCGCAAGGTCCAGCACGCCGGTATGCAGGTGCAAGGCGGTTTCATCGTCGGTTTCGATAACGACAGCCAAAGCTATCGTTATGAATTTGGTTTTGTGCCAAGTGGTGATTACACCTTAGTGTATGCATGTAATACGGGTGAAAATGGCGATGATCCAGAAGTTTATGACGGTATCACGCTTCCTAACCCAGTATCAGAATTGACAACCTTAAGTGTTGAAGATGAAATGAGAGCAACGCAAGACTTTCCGATACAAAATTAAGTCAACACATGTGACTGATAAAAAAGCCGAAATCATCTACTTGATTTCGGCTTTTATCGTTCTGCTTGAACGTGATTTATTTTAGAAAGGTATTACTAAACCAATCATCTAGCATTCTCTTTTCATAGCCAATCAAATCATTGCTATAGCGCAGAGAAGAGCCCATCATAAAGTTCATATCCTTTAAATTGACATTGCCAGACTTAAGGATATTTTTATTGCTATCAAGTAATTGGTAAGAAAACTCCAGACGTGGGAAAAACAATTCTTTTACCACTCGGATCCTTCTCGTGCTGCCTAGATGAACATCTCCTGCAAGATCAACATCACTAACATCAATCAGTAATGTCTGCCCTTCAGGGAGTTTACTGGCTAAAAACGCAAAATGTTTTTCAAAATCAGCAAACACTTTAGCTTTAAACTTTGCTCGATTACCTTCTCCGGCATAAACATCTCGATAATCATCAGGGTTTGTCCACTTCACTTCACTGGTCGCCGCTAAAGACAAAGGCGCTAACAAACCACAGCCAACGACGGTTAAGATCACAGCTAATTTTTTCATCATACTGTCCTCTTTAATTTAATCTCATAGCTATTAGACCGTAATTTAAACAAAAAATGTGTATTCTTTTGTAATTAATGTGAATTAAGTTTTATTAACTTTCATTATAGGTCGGTTTTCGCAACACGTCTCCCATCAAATAGGATGTATAAAGGTAGAAAGCATGCCCCAACACCAGAAATAACAGGTGTAAAAAAGGGTGTCGTTGTTGCCAACTAACACCCTCTTTACTGTCTAGATTAACGTCTACGACGTTTTTTAACTTATTGATTTTGAATAACTATAAGCCGAATGGCTGGCACTACATCATGCCGCCCATACCGCCCATTCCACCCATGCCGCCCATATCTGGCATTGAAGGACCATCTTTTTGTGGCGCATCAGTAACCATGGCTTCGGTAGTTAACATTAAACCAGCAACAGAAGCTGCAAATTGTAATGCTGAACGCGTTACTTTAGTTGGGTCAAGAATACCCATTTCTAACATGTCACCATAAGTGCTGTTGCCAGCGTTGTAACCGTAGTTACCTTTACCGTTGCGCACTTCGTTTAATACAACTGAAGCTTCATCACCACAGTTTGTCACGATTTGACGAAGTGGAGCTTCCATCGCACGAATAGCTACGTTAATACCGTGAGTTTGATCTTCGTTAGCACCTTCAAGTGATTTGATTGCATCGGCTACGCGAATTAGTGCAACACCACCACCAGCAACGACACCTTCTTCAACCGCAGCGCGAGTTGCATGAAGCGCATCTTCTACGCGTGCTTTTTTCTCTTTCATTTCAACTTCAGTCGCCGCGCCAACTTTAATCACAGCTACGCCGCCAGCCAATTTAGCTAAACGCTCTTGAAGTTTTTCTTTGTCATAATCAGAAGAAGATTCTTCAATTTGACCACGAATTTGTGCAACACGTGCTTCAATGTCAGCTTGCTCACCGATACCATCGATAATTGTTGTGTTGTCTTTTGAAATAACAACGCGTTTCGCTTGACCTAAATCTTCTAATGTTGCTTTTTCAAGCTCCATTCCGATTTCTTCAGAGATTACCGTACCTGCTGTTAAGGTTGCGATGTCTTGTAACATAGCTTTACGACGGTCACCAAAGCCAGGCGCTTTAACCGCTGCAACTTTAACGATACCACGCATGTTGTTAACAACTAATGTAGCCAATGCTTCGCCTTCAACATCTTCAGCAATGATTAACAACGGCTTACCTGCTTTCGCTACGCCTTCTAATGTTGATAACAATTCTCGGATGTTAGAGATTTTCTTATCAACTAATAAAATGAATGGGTTTTCTAATTCAACCGCACCACTTTCTTGGTTGTTGATAAAATATGGTGATAAGTAACCACGGTCAAACTGCATACCTTCAACTACGTCTAATTCGTCAGTTAATGCTTGACCTTCTTCTACTGTGATAACACCTTCAGTACCTACTTTTTCCATTGCTGTAGCAATGATCTTACCAACAGTTTCATCAGAGTTAGCAGAGATAGTACCTACTTGCTCAATCGCTTTGTTGTCAGTACATTTTTGTGAAAGACCTTTTAACTCTTCTACCGCAGCAATAACCGCTTTGTCGATACCGCGTTTAAGATCCATTGGATTCATACCGGCAGCGATTGATTTTAAGCCTTCTTTAACAATTGCTTGTGCTAATACAGTTGCAGTAGTAGTACCATCGCCCGCTTCATCATTGGCTTTAGAAGCAACTTCTTTCACCATTTGTGCGCCCATGTTTTCGAATTTATCTTCTAATTCGATTTCTTTAGCAACTGATACACCATCTTTAGTGATAGTTGGACCGCCAAATGATTTATCTAACACTACGTTACGACCTTTAGGACCTAACGTCACTTTTACTGCGTCAGCTAGAATGTTAACACCGTTAAGCATTTTAACGCGTGCGTCATTACCAAATAATACGTCTTTTGCCATTGTTCTAATTCCTTAATTATCTATAGATGGAGCTATGCTCGACATCATGAATGAATTTTTCAGTGTTACTCTACGATTGCTAAAATGTCTGATTCACTTAAAATCAACACTTCTTCACCGTCGATTTTTTCAGTTTTCACACCATAACCTTCATTAAAAATGACTTGATCGCCAACTTTAACATCTAACGCACGAACGTCACCGTTTTCTAAAATACGGCCGTTGCCAACAGCAACTACTTCACCGCGAGTTGATTTCTCAGCAGCGCTACCCGTTAAAACGATACCGCCAGCAGATTTTGACTCTACTTCTTTACGTTTGATGATTACGCGATCGTGTAATGGACGAATGCTCATTGATTTCTCTCCTGAGATGTAAACTATATTAATTAGGGTTTAACAAAATTGTTTGGCTATGTAATGGGGGTGTTTTATCACTTCACAAGTGCTAGCGATAAATTTTTTTACTCTTTTCTTTCAAACTCACCATCTATGGTTTCACCACGACGTTCTGACGACTCAGCATGGGTTACTTCATCAACGTCTGAGCTATTTTGGTAGTATTGCTGTGAATAGCTTGAATGTGTATATCCACTAAATCCTTGCCCACTACCTAACTGGCTAACAGTTAAATGTTTTTGAACTGTGCTAACTAAGGCTTTTCTGAACTGAGGTATCAATAAAGACAGACCGAAAATATCGGTGACAAAACCTGGGGTGACTAATAAGACACCAGCAATTAGCAGTAACAAGCCAGCAACTATCTCTTGTGACGGCATCTCGCCTTGTGCCATTTTATGCTGAACAGAATGAAGTGTTGCAATACCTTGTTGTTTAACATTCTTTGCGCCAAGCCAAGCGGTAATAATTACGATAGCAATAGTTGGCCACACTCCCAACCACTCGCCTACTTGCATTAACACGGCAATTTCAATAATAGGAATAACAACAAATAAACCAAATAGTATTTTAAACATGTCACTCTCAAAATCTTTTTATTGAAACTTATATGGGGATGAACAGGTCTATTTCAACCACAGTAATATAACAATAAAGGCTATTGAGAAAATACCACAAACGGGTATGCTCACTCCTTAAGTTTTTATTAAGGAAACTCAGTTAATGTATCAATTGATCTTATCGACATCACCAAATGTCGAAATTGCTGAACAAATTGCTCAGGCATTAGTGACGGATAAACTTGCTGCGTGTGTCAATATATTACCTGAGATCAAGTCAATTTATACTTGGCAGGGTAAAATCGCATCTGAGCAAGAAGTTCAATTGATCATAAAAACTAAGGTTGAAATGTTTACCGCAGTCAGTGATAAAATCACGCAATTGCACCCATATGACGTACCCGAAATTATTGCTCTGGATATCACACAGGGCTATCAACCATATTTACACTGGATAGATGAGTCGTTAACTAAATGATGTTTAAAAAATTTGCGCTATTAATCGTACTTGCTGTTTGTGGTTTAGCAAACGTAGGCTTGCACGCCCAACCCCAAGATTCTATTTTTGATACTTCTGCTTCTTCATTATTTAACAATGAAGATGAATTTCTTAAACCGGATCAAGCCTTTGTTTTTAATTTCGATCAACAAGCAGATCAGCTCAAGTTATCGTTTGATATCGCCGAAGGCTATTATCTCTATAAAAAACAATTCAAATTTACTGGTGAAAACATCGCAATTGGTGCGGTTGTATTGCCTCAAGGGATCGATCACGAAGATGAGTTTTTTGGCAAACAACAAATTTATGTTGGCCAGATTAATTTTTCGATCCCGTTAACGCAAGTTGCTCAGGATGGAAAAATTACCATCCGTTATCAAGGTTGTGCTGAAGCCGGACTATGTTTTCCACCAATCACTAAAACCATTGAATTAACGCCGATAGCAACAACCGCCAGCAATGTTCTGTCGGCATTAGCTAGTTCATCTCAAGCTACGCAATCACCAAGCACGTTAACAACGGATAAAGCTCAGAGCAAAAGCGAGCAATACCAATTAGTCGACATGCTAAAAGGTAATAATACCTTGTTAACTTTATTAGCGTTTTTTGTCGGAGGTCTGTTACTGTCTTTTACCCCGTGCGTATTTCCTATGTACCCTATTTTAACTGGCATTATTGTCGGACAAAAAAAGACATTATCGACCAAGAAGGCCTTTACGCTTTCGTTTTTCTATGTACAAGGCATGGCGATCACCTACACCTTATTAGGAGTAATAGTCGCACTTGCTGGCGCGAAATTTCAGGCAATGTTTCAACACCCTGCGGTGTTAATTAGCTTAAGTGTACTATTCATCATTTTAGCACTTTCGATGTTTGGCGTTTTCAACTTAGCACTGCCAAGCAGTTGGCAAAATAAGCTCAATAATATTAGCAACAATCAACAAGGTGGTTCATATCTTGGGGTATTATCGATGGGCGCCATTTCTGGACTTGTTGCCTCGCCTTGTACCACAGCACCATTAACTGGCGCACTGCTCTATATCTCGCAATCAGGAAATATCGCATTAGGCGCTTCAGCACTCTACGCATTAAGCTTAGGTATGGGTTTACCCCTGTTAATATTAGGCAGCTCCGGTGGTAAATTACTACCAAAAGCAGGAAGCTGGATGAATGTGATTAAAAACATCTTTGGCTTGTTATTGCTTGCTGTGCCGATTTTCTTACTTGACCGTATCGTGCCGCACATCTTAACTCAAATACTATCCATTACTTTGCTATTAGCTTCTGCAACGTATTTTTACATCGTCAACCACAACTCAAAAGTTAACTTCTGGTTTGGTGTCCGCAGTTTAGTGATTTTTTTAATGATGTTTTACGGTGCTCAGCAAGCCTATCAATTAGTTCACCCTCAAGGCAGCACTGCTCAAGCAGAGCATCAAGAAGCTGAGATGTTTATGAAAGTTGACTCGCTTGCACAATTACAACAGGTGATAGCAGATGCCAATAGTGAGGGACGCTCAGTGATGCTAGATTTATATGCCGACTGGTGCATTGCCTGTAAAGAATTTGAAAAATATACCTTTTCAGATCCGCAAGTACAGCAAGCGCTCAGCAACACCTTGTTAGTGCAAATGGATCTCACCGATATGGGCAAACCAGCAAACAAAGCGTTTATGAAAAAGTTTGACATTCTAGGTTTGCCGTCAATTTTGTTTTTTGATATTCATGGCAAAGAATTAGAGCAACAAAGAGTTACCGGATTTATGTCTGCACAAGAGTTTGCAGAACACGTAAAATCTATACTGTAGCTCTGTTCATAAGGCGATATATTAGCTATCGCCTTATGGCCAAATAATTAGACAGTTAAGTCACTAAGTTGATGTTGTTAGGCGTAACTGCTTAGCCGTTTTCCAATAACCATCACTCATTTGAGTGTCGATGAAATCAAATAAATCCACCTCAGGTATTGGTTTGGAAAAGTAGTAGCCCTGAATAATGTCGCATTCACTCTCGGTTAAACTCCTTAACTGAGCACTACTTTCAACCCCTTCCGCTACTGCCGTTAATCCTAAGTTTTTCACCATCGCAATGGTGGAATTAATGATCTGATAATCAGCGTGATTTTCCAGCATACCGAAAACAAAACTCTTATCTATTTTAATAACATCAACCGGCATTTTTTTAAGATAACTTAATGATGAATAACCTGTGCCAAAATCATCAATAGCGAATGAAAAGCCAATTTGCTTTAAAATTTCCATCATTTCTATCGCTTTATCTATGTCTTTAACTAAGGTTTGTTCGGTTAATTCGAGTTCAAAATGTTGTGCGAGTATGGAAAACTCATTGAGTAATGACCGTAAATACTGCGGTAGATTGACATCAATAAACTGGCCAGCCGACAAATTAATCGCAACGTGAATATCCGTCAAACCTTTATCGATCATTTGCTTAGCCAATTCAAAACAACGGCGAATTACCCAATAACCCAACTCCACCATATGCTCTGAATTTTCTAGGATAGGAATGAAATCATCCGGCGAAATTAATCCTTTTTCTGGGTGCTGCCAACGCAATAACGCTTCAAAACCATAGACTTTGTGATCTTTGGCAATAACTTGCGGCTGCATACTTAAACTAAACTGTTGTTTTGCAAGCGCTTGTCTGACTTCGCTTTCCATCAATACCCGATGAGCGACCCTTTGGTACATGTCTTTATGATAAACATGGTATTGATCACCGCCATTATCTTTTGCTTCATACATGGCAATATCAGCATGACTGATCAATTGCTCAGGTTTGACTAATTCATCATCACTGTAGGCGATACCAATACTGGTTGAAACATAAAAAATACTCGAGCCTATTTTAATTGGCTCTTTGAAGCGATTTAAAATATTTTGTGCAACCGGAATTGCGTCTTCTAGACAATTTACGTGATTGAGCACGACGACAAATTCATCACCGCCAAACCGACAAGCTAAATCAACATTACGAATGCTTAGCCTTAAGCGATTTGCCGCTTCTATCAATAATTTATCGCCTTCTGGGTGACCGTGACTATCATTTACTTTTTTAAAATCGTCTAAATCGAGAAATAATACCGCAACACCATGATGATAACGGGCAATATTAGCGACAGTTTTTCGCAATTGATAATTAAGCATGTTGCGATTAGGTAACCCCGTCAGCAAATCATACATAGCGATATTTTCAAGCTCTTTGGTTTTTTGTTCGACTTCAATATTTAATTGCTCAAGCTCAAAACTTAACTCTGTGGCAGAGTCTGCTACGATATCAAGTTCGTCAGCAAACAAACGACGACTTGTTAATTTGATTTGCCTAAACTGTTCAAACTCTTTACGTGCGAGCAAAGGTAGTGCATTGGATAACTTTAAAATACGATTGGTAAAAGGGCTAACAACAAAATAAACCAAGACGGCTAAGGTCATAAAAATTAACAGCGCCGACAACATAAATTGCAATCGGTATTGGCTGTATTCTGCCTTTAACAAGCTAACATCATCCACTAACAATAGATAAAACTGCTTGTTATTAGCCTGAGCTAGCGGCATTAAATTAATGAGATAACTACTATTATCACTATCAACTTGTAGCCCTTGGCTTTTGATCTGATTTACCGTCACATCGTCAGCTACTTGACTAAATATCTGCTGCATAACGCTGGCATTAGAGCTTGAAATAAACTGTGCGTTAGAAACGAGCGTATCCGTAACATCGTTAAAACTTACCACAGCAATATCACTATTAAGTGCTTGATTGATAGAGTAAATAATATCAACTAAGGATATGGTCATTACCATAACAACCAGATCACCTTTGCCATTCATTAAAGGCACCGCCAGTAGTTGCTGGCAGGTAGTTTCACATACTAACTGATAAAATGGCTGTTGAGATTGCTGTGCACTTACGGCGGCCGCTAGTACAGCTTGTCTAACCGCACTTGAGCTATATAATAGCTCTTGTTGCTGATTCACTAACCAAACATTATCAACATTGTGATTAATTTGCAGTGCATCAAATTGTTCGTTTAACGCCTCTGCAAATACATTCATATCTTTGTTTTCATCTAACTGAACCACATCAGAAAAAGATTCAATCCAAAGACCTAACTGTTCTCTGGCAATGTCACTATGTAATTTAAGCTGCTCTTGTCCCCGACGGATCTTTTCCGTTTGAAAATGTTTAAATTCCTTATTCAATCTGTCGATCGACATTACAGATATACCAGCGCTCAGCATCAATAGCGCACTGATAACTAACAATAAAAGTTTGGTAGGAACACTAAGAAATAATTTATTCATCAATTAAAACCAGTACATAAGTTGCACAGCGACGATATTCCATTTTTCTCGATCATTTACTTGCACGTTAGGCATAACAATCGGTGTTAAGCGCGCGGTACCTTCAATTTGATGATATTCTATTTGCGCTCTTAAACGTTGGCTGATGTCATAAGATGCGCCAATCGTGACATCATTTTGATAACCAAAGAAGCTCGGGACTAGTCCACCAGAGAGTGCTGATAATTTACTGCCATTTTTATCATTTTTATCGGCATAAAAACGCTCAAATCTCGCTAAAAATGATAAGCGAGCGTCATATTTATATTTGCTTTGTACATAAGCGCCTCGACCGACTCGTTGATAACTAAAACCATCAAAATAAAAGCCTTTTTGTAAAAATTTTTGCTGAAACGCTTCGGCACTAAATTCCCATTGTTCACCTTCATACAAAGCATTTACCGTATATTGTTGGAAGCTAAAAACCGCATCAGTGAAAAAATCGGCTTGATCGCGACGGTAATTAAAATCTGAATCGAGCAGTGAAATGCCAAACTGCCATGGTGAAAAAACTGGCTGCCAAAATATACTAAACTGCGCATCAAATTCCTGCTCACCTTTGCCTAAAATATAGTCACCTAACAATAACTTAACGTCCTTAGTGTCTAGCGATGAAGAACCATAATTAACATAAGCATCAAAGTCACCTAACACCTCAGAGCTATAGCTAACTTTCATAGCAACGCCATCACTTCCCATTGCAATATCCCTAAAACCGTCAAAATATATCGACTGAGGTAGAATAATACTTGGTCTGGCATGAGGAACATCACGTGTGCTTGAATATAACCAGTTATTGTTTTTGTAGCGTCCAAGATAAAGGTTAACCAGCCAGTTTTCATCTTGAAAAACACTAAAATCAAGCAAAGCATAGTCGACGCGTGCACCTTTAACGTAACGATTACCGCCGTCTAGGTACACTAGTTGTCCAGTTAACCTTAACCATTCGTTAACCCGGTACGAGCCGTTCACCCCTAATTCAGTTAAATGGGCAGAAACTTTGCCGTCATCATTAACAAAGTCAGTGCCATTAACATCAATGATGCCTTGAGCAATAAAGCCATGTACTTGCAGTGACTCATTCCCCAAGTCTTCGCTCAGTGCACTAATCGCATATAACGCTAAAACGCTAAACACTACTGCTTTTTTGAACATGTCTTT
>JBNKXM010000035.1:0-9797 GCA_050300315.1 Thalassotalea sp.
AAACGAAGCGTTTTTATCTCAAGCTAAAGCCAATGGTTTAGTTGCGTTAGAAGGCCATCGAATGGTAGGTGGCATGCGCGCAAGTATCTATAATGCAATGCCGCTTGAAGGCGTACAAAAACTTGTCGATTTTATGCGCGAGTTTGAGAAGGGGAATAGCTAGCATGGAACAATTAACATTAGATCCCATTAACAAAATCAATGGCGAAGTATTTCTGCCTGGCTCAAAAAGTTTATCAAATCGTGCGTTATTAATTGCCGCGTTAGCAAATGGTACGACTAAAATCACTAATTTACTGGTGAGTGATGACATTAAACACATGCTCAACGCGTTAGCGAGTCTTGGCATAAAATATACCTTGAGTGATTGCGGTACTGAATGCACAGTTGTTGGTAATAATGGCTTTTTTAAGGTAGCAGAGCCTGTTGAATTATATTTAGGTAATGCAGGAACGGCCATGCGTCCTTTGTGTGCAGCATTAGCGGCAAGCGAAGGAGAGTTTATTTTAACCGGTGAACCAAGAATGAAAGAAAGCCCTATTGGCCATTTGATCGATACGTTAAAGCAGCTCAATGCGGATATCGAGTACTTAGAAAACAAGGATTATCCACCAGTAAAAATTACCGGAACAACCTTATCAGCCAATAAGGTTACAATTGATGGTTCTATTTCGAGTCAATTTCTTACCGCTATTTTGATGGTAGCACCGCTACTAACCACAGATACTCATATTGAAATTGAAGGCGAGTTAGTTTCTAAGCCTTATATTGATATCACGCTTGATATCATGAAGCGATTTGGTGTAACGGTGCAAAACAACGATTATCAGTCTTTTGTTGTTAAAGGTGATCAAGTGTATCAAGCAGTTGAACGTTATATGGTGGAAGGCGACGCCTCTTCAGCCTCATATTTTCTCGCTGCCGGTGCGATTAAAGGCGGTGAAATTACCGTGCACGGCGTAGGTAAACTGAGTGTTCAAGGTGATAAATATTTTGCCGATGTGCTGGAGAAAATGGGGGCAGATGTTACTTGGGGTGATGAGTCGATCACGGTCAAAGGTCGACCTTTAACGGCAGTTGATATGGATATGAACCATATTCCTGATGCGGCAATGACCATAGCCACTACTGCGCTGTTTGCCAAAGGCACCACAAGCATTCGCAATATTTATAACTGGCGGGTAAAAGAAACCGATCGCTTAAGTGCAATGGCAACTGAGCTTAGAAAAGTAGGAGCAGAAGTGATCGAAGGTGAAGATTATATTTCGATCACGCCACCATCATCATTAACCCATGCTGAAATTGATACCTATAACGATCATCGAGTTGCCATGTGTTTTTCCCTAGTTGCTTTGAGTAATACACCAGTTACGATTAATGATCCTAAATGTACGGCTAAGACTTTTCCTGATTATTTTCTCAAGTTAGCGCAGGTTTCTTGCTAATTTGTTAGATAATAATTTTTTACGCGATTTTGAAATTTAATTCCCGTATAATTTCGCCCGATTTGCGACATTAGGAGAAAAATGTATGCAGGAAAACATTCCAGTGATCACGATAGACGGCCCTAGTGGTGCTGGTAAAGGAACTGCTGCTCGATTAGTGGCTGAGCAGATGGGGTGGCACTTACTTGACAGTGGTGCTATCTATCGTGTCTTAGCAGTAGCAACACAATACCATCATTTATCGGTAGATGAGGAAGAACCTCTTATTCCCATTGCTGCTCATTTAGATGTCCAGTTTAAGATATCTTCTCAAGGTGAAAGCAAAGTGATCCTTGAAGGAGAAGACGTTACTGACAGTATTCGCACCGAAGAAATAGGTGCAATTGCCTCTAAAGTGGCTGCTTTTCCTCGTGTAAGAGAAGCGTTACTTCGTCGTCAACGAGCGTTTAAAGTAGCACCAGGCTTAGTTGCCGATGGTCGAGACATGGGAACCGTAGTTTTTAAAGATGCCCCGGTCAAAGTGTTCTTAACGGCCAGTGCAGAAGAGCGTGCACAACGACGATTTAATCAGTTGAAAGACAAAGGCTTTGATGTTAAAATCACGCGCCTTCTGGATGACATACGTCAGCGAGATGAGCGGGATCAGAACCGAAAGGTAGCTCCGCTTATACCGGCCGAAGGTGCGTTAATTGTTGATTCTACAGAACTTTCTATAGATGAAGTGGTAAATAAAATTTTAAGTTTTACCAATGAAAAATTAACACAAATGGTTAGTTCTTAATGTTAAGTACTAACTAAACCAACCTAGCGTAAGGATACATTAGGTTTTATTAACAACCCCATGAAACATGTATGTTGATTGGATTAAAACTCTGAGTTCATATAAACATTATGACTGAAAATTTTGCACAACTTTTTGAAGAAAGTTTAAAAGAAATCGAAACACGTCCTGGTTCAATTATCAAAGGAACCGTGGTAGCCATCAACAAAGACAACGTTTTAGTTGACGCCGGCTTAAAATCTGAATCTGTTATCTCTATTGACCAATTTAAAAATTCAGCTGGTGAAGTTGAAATCAATGTTGGTGATGAAATTGACGTTGCATTAGATGCTACTGATGATGGTTTCGGTGAAACAGTACTTTCTCGTGAAAAAGCAAAACGTCATGAAGCATGGCAAGTGCTTGAAAAAGCATACGAAGAAAAAGAAACTGTTATCGGTGTTATCAACGGTAAAGTTAAGGGTGGTTTCACGGTTGAAGTTAGCAATATCCGTGCTTTCTTACCGGGTTCTTTAGTAGATGTACGTCCAATTCGTGACACTGCTCACCTTGAAGGTAAAGATTTAGAATTTAAAGTTATTAAGCTTGATCAGAAGCGTAATAACGTTGTTGTTTCTCGTCGTGCTGTTGTTGAGTCTGAAGGCAGCGCCGATCGTGACAAGATGCTGGAAAACCTGGAAGAAGGTGCAGTAGTAAAAGGTGTGGTCAAGAACCTGACCGATTATGGTGCATTCGTCGACCTGGGTGGTGTAGACGGACTGTTACACATCACTGACATGGCATGGAAACGTGTTAAGCACCCAAGTGAAATCGTAGAAGTGGGTGATGAGATTCAAGTTAAAGTTCTTAAGTTCGACCGTGATCGTACTCGCGTTTCATTAGGTATGAAGCAATTAGGCGAAGATCCATGGGTAGCTATCGCTAAGCGTTACCCTGAAGGTGCTAAGCTTACTGGCCGTGTAACTAACTTAACAGATTACGGTTGTTTTGTTGAAATCCAAGAAGGCGTTAAAGGTTTAGTTCACGTTTCTGAAATGGATTGGACAAACAAAAACATCCACCCATCTAAAGTGGTTAACTTAGGTGACACTGTTGAAGTAATGGTATTAGAAATCGATGAAGAACGTCGTCGTATTTCTTTAGGTCTTAAGCAATGTATCCCTAACCCTTGGGAAGAGTTTGCTAAGAACTTCAGCAAAGGTGACAAAGTATCTGGTAAGATCAAGTCAATCACTGACTTTGGTATCTTTATCGGTCTTGACGGCGGTATCGACGGTCTTGTTCACTTATCTGACATTTCATGGGCTGGCGGTGAAGAAGCTGTTCGTGAATATAAGAAAGGTGATGAAATCTCTGCTGTGGTACTTCAAGTTGACCCAGAGCGTGAGCGTATCTCTTTAGGTGTTAAACAAACTGAAGATGATCCGTTTAATCAATACCTTGAAGATAACAAAAAAGGTGCTATTGTTACAGGTAAGGTAGTTGAAGTAGACGCAAAAGGTGCTAAGATTGAATTAGCAGACGGTGTTGAAGGTTACTTACGTGTATCTGATATCTCTCGTGACCGTATTGAAGATGCCTCAACTGAATTATCTGTTGGTGATGACGTAGAAGCTAAGTTTATGGGTGTAGATCGTAAAAACCGCACTATTAGCTTATCTATCAAAGCGAAAGATCAAGCAGACGAGCGCGAAGCAATGGATAGCTTAAATCAAGTAGAAGATACTGGTTTAAGTGCTATGGCTGCAGCGTTTAAAAACGCTAAAAACTAATTTTAGCCACCAGGACGAGGAGAAGCTCGCTTCTCCTTATTATTAGAAACTATTGGCGTGATGCTAAATGAACACTGGGGGGTCGAATGACCAAATCAGAACTCATTGAAAGATTGGCAGATAAATTAAGTCATTTATCGGCAAAAGAAGTAGAACAAGCTATTAAAGAGATTCTAGAAATGATGGCGCAAACCTTATCTAAAGGTGAGCGTATAGAAATTAGAGGCTTTGGCAGTTTCTCTTTGCATTATCGTGCACCACGCGTAGGTAGGAATCCTAAAACTGGTGAGTCAGTTGAACTTGCTGGTAAATACGTTCCTCATTTCAAGCCTGGTAAAGAATTACGTGAAAGAGTAAACCTTTCATTAGCGTAAATAAAAACATATACTAAAAACGGCATGCATTGGCATGCCGTTTTTTTTCGAAAAATTTTAATTTACTTAGTTAGTTAAAGGTGTATTGTGCGAGTTTATTTAACCTTGGCATTAATGTTTGTTCTATTGCTGATCGCTTTTATTTTCGGTAGTCAAAATGATCAAGTGATTACTTTAAATTATTTTATTGCTCGTACAGATATTTCTGTCGCTAGTGCAGTAAGCTTGTTTACTACCTTAGGTTTTGTATTAGGGCTATTATTTGCTTTAGTATGGAAGTTAGTCAAAGTTATTAAGCCTAAAACGAAGACTGAAAAAGTCTAGGTAACGTTATCATATGTTAGAGCTGTTATTTCTTTTATTACCTGTTGCCATGGGCTATGGCTGGTTTATGGGACGTAATAGCGTTAAGCAAAGTGATCATACGGCAAAACAAGATCTTTCGATAAAATACTCGACCGGCATTAATTACTTGCTGTCAAACCAGCAGGATAAAGCAATAGAGTACCTACTTGAGACATTAAAAGTAGAAGATGATACCGTCGAAGCGCATTTTGCTATGGCCAACTTATTCCGTAAGCGTGGCGAACTCGATAGGGCATTGAAAGTTCATGAACACCTCGTTCGGCAAAAGCATTTACCAAACAAGGCAAAACAGCAAGCAGCATATGAACTGGGTAAAGATTTCTTAACCGCGGGTTTGTATGATCGCGCAGAGTCGATGTTTCATACTTTGTTAAAATCTCGTACGTTTTCTTTAAAATCATTAAGTTATTTGATGCAAATTTATCAGTCAACAAAAGACTGGCAACATGGTTTAGAGTTAAAGAAATCGATTATTAAATCAAAAGATAAAAAATTACTGCATACCTTAGCTAATTTCTATTGTGAGCTTGCTACCTTAGCATTAGAAAAAGACCAGTTTATTGAAGTGATTGAATTATTAGAGCAAGCGTTAAAATGTGACCCAAATTCTTGTCGTGCAAATTGGTTGATGGCAAAAATTTACGAAAATCATCAGCAATATAATGAAGCATGTCAGTGTTACAAAGATATATATACCCAAGACAGAGAGTTTTTTCCTGACGTTATTGAGCAAATGGCTAACTGTTATCATCAACTTGATGCCGATGATGAATTTTATCAATTTATCAAAAAAGTTTATGACGAAACTGGTGGAAGCAGTGCGTTAATTAAGTACGTCTCCTTTATCGAAAATAAGCATGGTTTTGCGAAAGCTCAAGATTTTATGCTCTCGGCGTTAAAGCGACGACCAACAATTAGAGGCTTTAAGCATTTTATTAAAATGCAAATGAACCAACCACAGCAAGACAGTGAAAACTTAGAGTTGATTAAAGAGTTAGTATCAGCTTATTTAAGTGTTAAACAGCGCTATAACTGCCGTAATTGTGGTTTCAATAGTAGTACTCATTATTGGTCATGTCCGTCATGTCATGATTGGGAACAGTTAAAGCCGGTGCGTGGTTTGGAAGGGGAATAATTACCCACTTCTTTCTCCAAGTTCTTATCTACCACGTCAAACTTAGCTATTGACTATCATCAGCCCAGTTAATTTTATTTGTTTATCAGCAGTCGGACTTTGCACTGAACTATTATGCAAACCTAATGTATAATATTGAACAATTTGTAATTGAAGATTAATTTTTTAAAGGAAAGTGACATGAGTGACCCAAAAGTAGTAGTCGCATTAGATTTTGATAATCAAGTGGATGCGCTAGCTTTTGTAGATAAAATTCAGCCAAGTGATTGTCGTTTAAAAGTCGGCAAGGAAATGTTTACTTATTTTGGCCCTGAATTTGTTAAAGAACTTGTGAAACGCGGTTTTGACGTGTTCTTGGATTTAAAATTTCATGATATTCCAAATACCGTCGCAAAAGCGGTAACTGCCGCAGCAGAACTTGGTGTCTGGATGGTTAATGTTCACGCCTCTGGCGGCGAAAAAATGATGGTAAAAGCCAAAGAAGCTCTTGCACCTTATGGTGACAAAGCGCCACTGTTAATTGCCGTAACTGTTTTAACCAGTATGGGTGAAGAAGATTTATTGGGTTTAGGCATTAAAAAATCTCCAGCAGAGCAAGTTCAACATCTCGCTAAATTGACTAAACAAGCAGGATTAGATGGCGTGGTGTGCTCTGCGCATGAAGCTCAATTACTTAAACAGCAGCTAGGCGAAAGTTTTAAGTTAGTAACACCAGGGATCCGTCCAGCAGGTGCCAGTGTTGATGATCAAAAACGAATCATGACGCCTGAACAGGCGTTAGCGGTTGGGGTAGATTATCTGGTGATTGGCCGACCTATTACCCAAGCTGAAGATCCTCATCAAATGCTACAACAAATTAATCAGTCTATAAGTTAATTACTTACAACAATAAGCTAAAGCAATAAAAGTTGCTTTAGCTTATGGCACTTATTAAATCGACGGTTTTTGGTTGTCTAATACCTTGAAGCCATGTTGATCTAGTAACGCGATTAATTTGATTAATGGTAAGCCAATTAAGCTATTAGGATCATCACCAGCTAATTTTTCAAACAAGCAAATACCTAATCCTTCACTTTTAAAGCTACCGGCACAATTTAGCGGTTGTTCAATTTCAATATAACGTTTGATCTCGTGTTCATTGAGTTGTTTAAAGTGAACATTAAACTCTTCGACTAAAGATTTGCTGACATTTTTTTCACTGTCATATACACATAATCCCGTATAGAAGGTGACGCATTTACCACTGAATTTAAGCAATTGCTTAATGGCATTGTCTACCGTATGAGGCTTACCTAGAATTTCACCCTCGCAAGTAGCGACTTGATCAGAGCCAATGAGTAACGCTTTAGGATGTTGCTGCGCTACGGCTTTTGCTTTTAGTATCGCTAATCGCTCTACAAGGGCTTGAGGTGATTCACCAGCCAATGGGGCTTCATCAACGTCTGGTTTGGCACAATCAAAGTCGATATTGAGTTTTTCCAGCAAGCTTTTACGAAATGGTGACGTTGACGCTAAGATAATGGTTCTTGTTTTCATTGGATGAGTTTTCACCAAAAATTAATCAGTTTCTGCTAATATGAGGACGATATTGCAAATTTAAACAAATTTCGCCATTTTTCTTTTGACACTTGGCCTCAACGGCTTTATTATGCGCGCCTTATGCAGAATCTTAAGCTTCCGATAACAATAGACCCGTTTAAAAGCGCTCAACGTAGACTAGAGTGTGAAGGCGTATTTGTAGTATCGGAAATGAACAGATTGCTTGCTGTTTGTGAGATGAACAGTGAGCATGTACATGTTAAATTGAATTTTGATGTGGATGAACTTGGTTTGGTTGTAATATCAGGCAAGGGGTCGGCAACAGTTTCGTTAACATGTCAGCGGTGCACTGATACATTTGATTATCAACTTGAGCTAGATTTTTCGTTTAGCCCAGTAAAAAATGCAGAAGCTGCTGAAGACTTGCCATCATATTATGATGCAATTGAATTAGATGAAAATGGTGAAGTTAACTTGCGAGAGTTAGTGGAAGACGAATTAATCCTCGAGATTCCATTAATACCTAGGCATAACTTTGAAGATTGTCAGGCACCATCTGACAGTGTTTGGGGTAAATTACCTGAAGAGCATGATAAGCCGAATCCATTTGACGTATTAAAAAAACTTAAGTAACTAATTTTTTGTTACCAATCGATTTTAGGAGTTAGGAAATGGCAGTTCAAAAGAGCAAAAAGTCTCGTTCAAGACGTGGCATGCGCCGTTCACATGATGCATTAACAGCTGAAAATTTATCAGTAGATCCAGTATCTGGTGAAACGCACCGTCGTCATCACGTAACAGCTGATGGCTTTTATAAAGGTGTTAAAGTAATCGCTAAATAAGCGAATGAATAATCTAACCATTGCGTTAGATGTTATGGGGGGCGATCAAGGCCCCCTTATAACGATCCCTGCTGCAATAAGTGCGATTCAAACATCAGCACAGTTGCATCTTATGCTTTGTGGTGATGAAAATATCATCCAAGATATCCTCGCTAGTCATCATATAATAAATCATCCGCAATTATCCATTGTTCCATGTACTGAAATTGTTTTAATGGATGAAAAACCCAGCTCTGCGTTAAGAAGTAAAAAAAATTCATCGATGCGTCGAGCATTAGATCTTGTTCATGACGGTAAGGCACAAGCTTGTGTAAGTGCGGGTAATACTGGGGCGTTATTTGCAATGGCCCATTATGTATTAAAAACCTTACCTTGCGTTGAGCGACCTGCGCTTATTTCCTCATTGCCAACCCATAATGAAAATCAGCATGTTTTTATGTTAGATCTTGGTGCTAATGTTTTTTGTGATTCAAGTATTTTATACCAGTTTGGTGTTATGGGCTCTGTTATGGCGGAGCAGGTAGATGGTATCAGTGCCCCTCGTGTCGCCTTGTTAAACATGGGAGAGGAAGATATCAAGGGCAGTGATCATATTAAAATGGCGGCAACTAAGCTGATTGAGAATCCGCTGATCAACTACGTCGGCTTTATTGAAGGTAATGATATTTTCAATAATAAGGCAGATGTTATCGTTTGTGATGGTTTTGTTGGTAATGTCGCATTAAAGACCTGTGAAGGGGTTGCTCGACTCGTTTATCAAAAGTTAAAGCAGGTGTTATCAGAGCATATGTTTGCTCGTCTTATCGGAAAAATTTTAGCGCCATCGTTAAAAAAATTGTTCAAGCCCTTGAACCCCGACCAGTATAACGGCGCAAGTCTGATAGGATTGCGCGGAATTGTTATTAAGAGTCATGGCAACGCCAGCGTTAGCGCTTTTTATACCTCTATTTTTGAAGCGGTAAAAGAAGTGGAGCGGCAAGTGCCAGAAAAAATAAAAATTAAGTTAGAGCAAGGACTAAAAGAGCATATTAGCTAATTGTTTTAATATCTTAGTAAAAGCTCTTTATCAATCAAATTACAATACACTTGGGTTGTGATGATCATGTAATCAATCATTTTGTCCCGAGTTTTACATAGTTTAGGTAAGACAATGCAAAAAAAATTAGCGTTTATTTTTCCAGGGCAAGGTTCACAAACCGTTGCTATGCTGAGTGACTTTGCCGAAAATGCAATCGTTCAATCAACGTTTGCCGAAGCGTCACAAGCATTAGGCTATGACGTATGGCAACTTGTTGCCCAAGGCCCAGCTGAAAAACTTAATCAAACCAACTTTACGCAACCTGCATTATTAACGGCAAGTGTTGCATTATGGCGTTTATGGCAAAGTGAGTCGTCAATTATGCCAGAAATTATTGCAGGCCATAGTTTAGGTGAGTATTCAGCCTTGGTTTGTGCCGGGGTTTTATCACTAGCTGATGGTGTTAAACTTGTTGAAAAACGTGGTGAATTTATGCAAGCGTCTGTGCCTGAAGGTGTTGGCGCT
>JBNKXM010000036.1:0-9767 GCA_050300315.1 Thalassotalea sp.
AGGTCGTCACGAACGCAGTGAGGCGCGACAATTGAGACGATAACTAAAGCAACAATTAAAGCGATAACTGAAACAACAATTACCGCAACATTGTCACCAAGCAATTAACCGTATACAGGTAAACGCTTGCAGATTTCTTTCACTTTCGCTTGTACTTCAACAATCGTATTTTCATTGTTGATGTCATCTAAAATATCACAAATCCAGCCAGTTAATGCTTTAGTATCTTCAACGTTGAAACCACGACGCGTGATAGCTGGAGTACCTAAACGTAAGCCAGAAGTCACAAATGGTGAACGAGGATCATTTGGCACTGAGTTTTTATTGACTGTGATGTGTGCACGACCTAACGCTGCATCAGCATCTTTACCTGTGATATCTTTGTCAATTAAGTCTAATAACAACAAGTGGTTTTGTGTGCCGTTAGAAACTACTTTGTAACCACGTTCTTGTAATACCGCAACCATAGCCTTGGCATTATCAAGCACTTTTTGTTGATATACTTTAAATTCTGGTTGTAATGCTTCTTTAAATGCTACCGCTTTTGCCGCGATAACATGCATTAATGGACCACCTTGGCCGCCAGGGAAAACTGCTGAATTTAATTTTTTGTAAATCTCTTCATCGCCACACCCTGACACAATCAAACCACCACGAGGACCCGCTAGAGTTTTGTGAGTAGTTGTTGTAACTACATGAGCATGAGGCACTGGGTTTGGATATAAACCTGCTGCAACAAGACCTGCAACGTGAGCCATATCAACCATTAAATATGCACCAACGCTATCAGCGATTTTACGCATACGTGCCCAATCAACAATACCAGAGAACGCAGAAAAACCACCGATGATCATTTCTGGCTTGTGCTCATTCGCTAACTGTTCAATTTCTTCGTAATTGATATCACCTGTTTCAGGGTGTAAACCATATTGAAATGCTTCATATGATTTACCTGAAAAGTTAACGTGTGAACCGTGAGTTAAGTGACCGCCATGTGCCAAGCTCATGCCTAACACTTTACCGCCTGGCGTAACTAATGCTTGAAATACTGCTGCGTTTGCTTGTGAACCTGCATGAGGTTGTACGTTAGCATAATCGGCACCAAATAATTCTTTTGCGCGCTCAATCGCTAATGCTTCTGCTTTATCAACATACTCACAACCGCCGTAGTAACGTTTGCCAGGGTAGCCTTCAGCATATTTGTTTGTTAGCTGTGAGCCTTGCGCTTCTAGGACGCGCGGGCTACAGTAGTTTTCAGAAGCAATTAATTCAATGTGCTCTTCCTGACGAACGGTTTCATCAGTCATTGCTTGCCATAATTCAGCATCAAAATCAGCAATATTCATATCACGAGTAAGCATGTTTATTCCTCAAGTTCACAGTCAATTAACAAAGGTTGTTAACGCTGGAAAGTTAGACTAAGTTAATTGCCGCATATTTTGCCTGAATATAGGCTTATTGTATATCTTAAAACCAAAGCAATTTAGCTCATTTTGCAATGAGCTAGAACCGAACACTTGGTTAAAATATGCGGTAAAAGTTTTCGATAACTAGATCAAATTCAAGTTAAAACGAATATACCGAATTAAAAACCAAAGAACAACAAATTTAAGTCGACATAAAAAACATACTCGAAATTTAATACAGATAACACAAAAATAACCGTTATAAGTTCGCTGTTTTAGCTAATAACTCCCGATATTCTTTTTTGCGTTTTCGATACAAAAATTCGGTGACAAGAAATGTAATAATGAGCACAGTGTTAATGAAAATCATGCCAAAGAGAATTGATTTACCACTTTGCTGAGCAACGGCATAAGTAAACCAATTGCCTAAAATGCCAAAAGGCACGCAAGACCATTTAGTAAGTGACATGTATTTTAACGACGATTGATATCCCGCTAGTGCATTTTCTATCGCTTGGTCCGGACTAGCATTGAGTTGCGACCATGCCTTAGCGCGAATTTTTATCTCGTAATAAACAAACACCAATGACATCACGCCACCTGCGCCTAAAAACGTATTGAACAGTTTATCAAACTCTTCTGTCACTACACCGTAAGCAAACGCAATCAAAATGATCAGTGTCGCTAAAATATTAAGGCCAAAACAAGTTTTTGCCCAACGAGTGCGTTTTTCTGTTTGCTTTAACAAGGCGCTAATATCTGTTTTCTCATACGGCTGCGCCTGCCAGTCTCGTGTTAATTCATCCCATTGCTGATCAATTATCGAGGTATCTATAACTGAATGGTCATTTCGCTGGTCAGTGCTAGTTGTACTAGGCGATGGCGGCGTATTTTGATCCTTGTCAGCAACCATTTTAGCTTGTTTGTTCATTGGCTCTTCTTTATTCATACTGCCTCCAACAACTGAGTCAGGGTTTGTTTTGCGCGTTGTAACCTAACACCCACTAAGTTTGTGGAGATTGACAGCACATCAGCAATATCTTGATAACTCATGCCTTCTAATGCCAAAGTGATCACTTGCTGTTGTTCTAACTTTAGCTGTCGAATGGCTTGAATAAGCCGTTGTTGACGTTGTCGTTGATCTAACATTTGAAAAGGAGTTGGATGTATCACATCGTGCTCAGCGTCTAACGGCATATCATCAAGATCACGCTCGGCATTAACCGTTCTAACCGCTTTTGCGACATGCGTTGCTAAAACGTTATGAGCGATTCGCGCGACAAAGGTTTTTACCGCAGAATCTTGGCGAAATTTCGGCAGCGCACGCCAAATATTCAAGGCAATTTCTTGAAATAATTCATCTTGAATATCTGGTTTAGCCTCGAAGCCGCTAATAATATGACGGAGCAGTTTTTCGTGCTCCGTCATCCACTGAGTAAATATTGCTTTATTATTCAAAGAGGCACTCTTGTTAATTGTCGTTTCTGTTGCAAAACGATCTTGTAGTTTTATCGTAAATTCTACCGAGTTATTCACAACAAACAACCATTAACATTTTGTTAACCATCTTTTTTCGCTTGATGAATAAACAATACCAATATGATACCTATGGTAATACCGAAAACAGTCCCTGCCCAAAAGTCAGCTAACAAACCTACGGCTGAAAACTGATCTTGAGACAAGATCCAACGGGCCAATACCATGCCAACTAAAGCGATCAAGGGAATAAACGCTAAACGTTTTCTTGTCTTCATCATCTTCGTCTTTACCCTAGTGACATCACGACTTTTTCTGACTTAAGACGTTTTGCCAATGTCATCACTAAGGCTACTGTCAAGGCGATGGTAGCGCCTGTCGACACCGCAAAGGCAAACCAGTCGATTGCTAAGCCTTTGAACAGGTCTTCCATTAATAATGATTGTCCAAAAATAGGCGCCCATTCAGCCCAGACAGGTTTGTCATCCATGATCATCATAGCCACAGGTATCATAGTTGGTACCATGATCAACATGGCAACTGTAGATTGCGCTTCTTTAAAGGTTTTTGCTTGAAAGGCGAAAAACAGTTGCATTGATGACGCAAGAAAACATAACGGGATCAATAACATCAACAAAGCTCCAAAAGTAAATGGATCTATGCTAAACGTTGCACCTATCTTAGTAAGATCAACAAAGCTGACAGATACTGTTGTTAATAACAACATCAGACACACAGAAATAGTGGCGATCAAACTTGAACACATTAACTTAGCCAAGACAATTTTAAGTGTACTGACTGGCTGACATAACAACATTTCAAGGACATTACGCTCTCGCTCACCAGCACTCGAATCAATAGAAATCGATTGCCCTGAAATAAATGCCCCCATTAACAAGTACAAACCAAGCATCAAGGTAATGATCATCGCATTACTACTAGGCAGCGACGTGTCTTGCTCTTGTAAGTTAATCGGTTGTAATAACTTAACATCAACACCTCTGACTAACAGTCTTTTATAGCCAATTTTAAGTGAGAAGCTGCGTATTTCGTCTTTAATACGGCGCAATGGTGCATTGAGCGATTTTTCACTGTAATCGGCACGTAAAATAATATCTATTGGTTTACCATCAATCATATTTTGTCGATAGTTATCAGGAATGATCAACTCAACATTACGCTCATTCCAATTTCTTTCTTCATCCTCAGGTACATCAGCAAAAGAAAGAATATTTTCATCTTTGAGGGTTTTAATCAGTTTTGGCGCATATTCAGCACCTGTGTACTTGACATAGATAGCCGGATTTTCAACAAAATCTTTAATCATGGTTTTCGACATTACCATTATCATCACAGGGGCTAACAATGCCATACTCATAGCGACCATCAAGGCACGCTTGTCACGAAATGCTTCTTTTAATTCTTTAATAAGTAGAGCTTTAAACTGGATCATGCTGCCACTCCTTCATCTGAGCCGATAAGTTTAACAAACGCTTCTTCTAATTGGCTCTCACCCGCAAGCTCACATAATTCCTGTGGTGTACCTTGAGCAGCCAACTTGCCATTAGCAACAATGATCACTCGGTCACATAACGCAGCAACTTCTTGCATAACGTGCGAGGAAAACAAAATGCAATGACCCTTAGCTTTAAACTTATTAAGGTAATTTCTCAAAACGCGTGTGCTCATAACATCTAAACCGCGTGTCGGCTCATCGAGCACAAAGTTTTGTGGCTGATGCACTAATGCTTGCGCCAAAGTGACCTTCATTCGTTGCCCCTGTGAAAAGCCTGCTGATCTGCGCTGCGCTAATTCTTCCATTTCTAAATCAGCGAGAATGGTGTTAATCGCGTGTTTTTTAGCTTGCCCTTCAAGGCCGTGCAAACTGGCAAAATAGTCAATTTGCTCATACGCGGTTAAGCGTTCATATAAACCAAATTTATCAGGAAATATGCCTAATTTTGCCCGTGCCGCAATAGGATCTTCAGTCACTTTAATACCATCTATCGTGGCAAAGCCTTCATCGGCAGCGAGTAGCCCATACAATGTCCGTAAACAGGTGGTTTTACCTGCGCCATTTGGCCCTAATATACCGGTAATTTCGCCATCAAGCGCTTTAAACGATAAACCATCGAGTGCTTTTACGGTGTTTTTCTTTGAGGTAAAACTCTTATGTAAATTATTAACTTCAATCATTATTTTTCCTTATAAACCACCGTTCAAACCAGTCATAAATGACTCATTTGGAATATCATCAAAGCAAGACTCGTCCAGATCATTCGGATCTTTCTTATCTAAAAACTCATTGACAACATTAACCGCACACGCAGAAACACCTGGCGTATGAGCACTGTTTTTCATCACAATATGCTTACTGTTTACTAAAGTTTTATTGGCATACTCACCATTGCTTGGTGGCGTGACAGGATCAAGCTCGCCAGAAATTATCAAGGTCGGGACATTAGCGGTTACCGGTTGATAAAAATCGCTTTCTGGACGATATTGCGGCCATAACGGACACGCGGTTTTCCATGAAAAATGACTCAAATCACCGTTAAAATTATTGTCAGCATCTGCTGCGAACATAGCATCAGTTACTCTCGGAATATCTTCGTTACAAACAATATTGAAGGTTAAACCAACATACATCTGCATGTCGTTATCTGATGCCGCCATTAAGCCTGCAAATGGGGCAAAATTACCGAGCGCAGCTTGATGAATAATAAGCGGCACCAAGGAGCGACCTTCAACCGAATATAACTGTGTAAAAATCGTCGAGATAAACTTCTGTTTACTGACGTTCAACGTGGTTTGTGTACCAAGTCGTGGATGAGGGATAGTCAGTGCCATCGGCGACTGTTCGAGCTTGCTTACTACGTTAACAAAGTCTTGCTCTAGTGTCGGGTATGCCTGAGCACAGCTTGGCTCTTGCTGACAGTTGGCTAATAGCATTGAAAACGAACGTGCGGAGCTTTTGCCAAATAATCCGATTGGCACTTCTATTGGCCCAACGCTGTCTAGCACAACGCTCGATAGTGACTGAGGAAACATTCGCAAATACACTAAACCCGCTCGAGTGCCATAAGAACCACCATAAATAGCAATTTTATCATGACCTAACGCTTGTCGAACCGCATCAAAATCACGAATGGCATTTTCCGAATTATACTGGCTTAAATCGCCAGTTAACTGAGCCAAACAGTCTTTAACATCTTGTGCATCAAACTCTTCTGGAAGACTCTGATACACGTCTACTGATATTTGATCTTCGCATTGCAGTGGATGTGACTTTCCTGTACCACGTTGATCAACTAACACAATGTCGCGTGTTTTTCTGACTTCATTAAATGCTTTATATAAACCACCGGCTAACGTTACCGCGGCTTGGCCTGGGCCACCCGCTAAAAACATTAAAGGTTCTTTATTTTGGCTATTATCAATGGCTGGTAACACGGCAACATTGAGTTCGATTTTTACCCCATCGGGTTGTTGATAATTTTCAGGAACGGTTAGTTTCCCACATTTGACTTGCTGTTTAATGCCTTCTAAGTAGCAATTTTCCATTACCAGAGATTGCTCATTTGCCAATGAAAATTTGGCAACAAATAGCAAACTTACAGCAATTAGGCTTTTCCAAGAGGTTCTCATTATTATCCTTCTATCTTCCTTAAAAACGTCTATCACTTAGTCATTTGATTAACAGATTTATTACAAATTATTTTTATAATTTTATAAATCTCTGAAATTTAATTAATTATTTGAAAAAACTTGTATGAAAAAAGCCACTGTGGGAGAACAGTGGCTTTTAAAGGTTGATCTCAAAATGAGATCAACCGCTTTCGTGATAGGACAAAACAATAGGGGTATTCTGCCCACCAAACGAACTTGCTAGTTAAAACTCGTAACGTGCAACTAATGACACATAACGTGCACCTTGACGACCAGTTGTCATGCCCCAGTTAGGATCAGCAACAGTATTACCATTGTCATCTGTCATAGTGCCACGTTGATAAACCGTTGACTGAGTATCATCATTAAGTAAATTGTACACTGTCGCTTTTAACGTTAAATCGTTTCCGAAAAGCTGATGGCTGTAAGTTGCCGATAAATCAAGTCGTACCATCCAGTCTGTTGTGCCCGCGCTGCCTCGTGGTGATGGGTCGCCATTTTCATCATAAAATGAATCGCCATGGCCGCGCTCGATATTACTTGGACAACTTTCCCACGGCATACCCGCGGCACAAGAATCAACACCCGATGGATGAATACCCATTTTGTTAATTGGCTTACCGTCTGAAATTAAGGTATTTAATCCAACAACTAGATCATCACTTACTTGGTAGCTGCCAAACACTTTGAGTGCATGACGACGATCACTTGGCAAATTACCTGATGCGTGATCTTGCAAACCTGCGTAGTCATACGACACAGTCCAGCCTGGATCTGCCTGGTTATCATCGTCGTTAACTAACCCTGAAGTATTGCCCCATAAATGCGACCAAGTATAAGAGCTACTGATTTTGATTTTTTCACTGACATTACCGTCTAAGGTAAACTCTAGTGCTGTGTACTTGCGTTTTGATTTAGGCTGTGCCACTTCATCGGCTGACAGTACAATGTGATTTACCGTGCCAGCACCATTAAAGTCATAGTTAACATCTAAGCCTTGTCCTGGATTAAATAGAATCCAACCATCAATCCAACCGTTAGATTCGATACCTTCTTTGGCATACCAGTTTTGTAAAACCGTTTGTAAATCAGCATCTTCTATCGAACGTTTCAGTTCACGATAAATGCCTCGAACGCCAAAGGTCATTTCACCGTCAAACACTTCAGTCTGATAGCCAAGGGTAAACTCATCTGAATACATAGGTTTAAGATCAGCGGTCGCCTTTGAGCCTGGCGCTCCCTCGCCCGATTGTGCTAAAAAGTAAGCAACTTGCTCACCTCGACTTGGCGAGCCGTCGGCAGTGATCACTGGATGACCATCAGCATCTAATTGATCTAGTTTGTAATACCAATGTTCGTCACGACGTGAGCCACCTTGCACTATATTCATATTGGCAGAGACTGGCTGGAAATAACGACCAAATGTCGCATACACTTTACTCGCGCCATCACCATTAAGGTCATAAATCGCTTGTAAACGCGGTGCTATTTGCCCTGAAACATCAACATATTTCTGACCGTCTGACATTTCATTACTAAAATCACTATAACGAACACCAATATTAAACACTAAGTTATCGTTGAACTGCCAAGAATCTTGCGCATAAAATGACAATGACGTGATATGAGAGTCGGAAAAGTCGGTACGAATACGTTGGTCAACAAAACCTTCACCAGCGGGTAAACCGGAATGATCGGTACCGGTAGATGTATCGATATACCACCAACCTCGGGCATCCCCAATACCATTTTGAGTTGATTGATGATCAACATGGGTATCATAATAATCAACACCGAATTTTAACGCATGATCAGACAGATCCCACATTAAATCTGCACGAAACTGATCGCGGGTAAACTCACTTTCGGTGATCGTTGATGAGGTATGTTGGCTAAGTTGACGGTATCCATCATATAAATACGAACCAACCCAAGGGAGCGCATCGGCAACGGTGTTAAAGGTTTTATCCGTTACTCGACCAGCAACAACTTCTAGTGAAATATCGTCGGATAAAATCCCCGCATATTTAACACCTAAGACATCACCGCCTGTTTTAGAGGTTGCACGAGTACCGTCACTACCACGCTCATTAGTCTGCCAATCATAGTCATAAGTGTTCCAAATGTTCTCATTCTCATAATTAATGCTAGTAAACTCTAACGCATGATTGTCATTAATTTGCCAATCGAGTTTGACAAACCAACGATCAGATTGAGACTCACCACGAGCAAAAGTATTGGCATTCGCAGCATCATAGTCATTGGTTTGCGGGGCAAGTAACGCATAGAAAAATAAACTATCTTTGATGATGGCACCGCTTCCCCAAATAGAATAGCGAGTAAATGTCGAGCTATCGTCTTCAGTATTGTTGTAGATATCACCATTTTTATAGAACAAGTCATCATGGTGTTCTCTTAGCGACTCTGGGTCGATACGCGCTTGCACACCAAAATTGAATTCATTGCTACCCGATTTTGAAATTGCGTTGACGATTCCCCCCAAAGCATTACCAAATTCAGGTGCAACACCACCTGTTTTAATTTCCGTTTGTGAAATGGCTTCCCAGGGTAAATCGATGGCACCTAAGCCAGTTTTGATTTTCGTGACATTTAAACCATTAAGGTAATAACCATTTTCAGCAGAAGAGCTACCACCAATAGAAGGAGAACCTCTAAAATTTGTACCGTTGGTTGCCGCAGCGCTCGGCGCAAGTAAGGTCATATTGTTAAAGCCAGTATCAACTGGCAAAGCCGCCAAATCGTCAGCAGTTACCACAATACCACCATCGGAAGAGGTTAAATCAATATAACTAACATTGCGGCCAACCACTTCAATACGCTCTACCGACGTGTCGACCGAGTACAGTTGTCTATCCACCACGGCTTCAGAGCCAATATTGACGCTGATATCAAACGAATCGACTTTATAGCCAGACTTTTCGATCGTGACCTGATACTCGCCGATCGGTAATTTACGTAAGATATAGTGGCCATTAGCGTCAGCTTGTAAGCTACGCGTTAAGCCTTTGCTCTTATGCGTCAGCGTAATAGTGGCATTTGCCAAATCGGTATTAGTAGATGAAGTAATATGACCTTTAATCGTACCGCTGAAATTATCTGCAGCTATAACAGGTGCCGAAGTAAAATGCAGTAACGGTGCAAGAGTAAGAGCAATTAACGATCGTTTGAAATGTTTCTTTTCGTTTAACAAGGTTG
>JBNKXM010000037.1:0-9626 GCA_050300315.1 Thalassotalea sp.
CCGTAAATCGAAACGTGTCCCATTGTGTATAGGCTTTAGATTCTTCAGCAACAGCTGATAAGGTAAAAAGTAGAGCGAGTAATACGATAGATATGTTTTTCATAATAGTACCTTTCCATTTTACTATTACAGCTTTAATCCACATGGTTAAAGGAGACGTCAATAATATTCGTTTTGAACACCGCCAGTATAGTCAAGAAACACTTAATTGCCATTTTGTCCAATTTCTGGCGAATGTGTTACTTAATGATAAGTCACTATATTTCAGCACTTGTACTGATTCACCATCAAAGTGCTTCAGATTATTGATGTACGAAATATTTAGTACAAAGTTATTGTTTGAAAAATAATCATGTGATATCAATAGCTAACCATAATTATAAAAGAGACTGAGCATGAAGACTCTATTGACCTCGCTATTTATTTTATTCTTTAGCATAAATGTTTGTGCCAACGCTGTTGAAAAAATAACAATCGGTGAAAAATTATCACTACACTCAAATATATTAAATGAAGATAGAGAATATTGGGTTTACTTACCAGAGGGATATACAAACGACAAAAAATACCCAGTAGTTTACATACTTGATGGCAATTATCATTTTCATACAGCAAGTGGTGTATTTAAGCATATGAGTGAATCGGGTTTGTTACCAGAAATGATCTTGGTAGCAATTTTAAATACCGACAGAACCAGAGATTTAACGCCAACATTTTCACAATTAACATCTAAAGGAACAATCGAAGATTTTTACCCGACTAGCGGTGGTAGTAAACATTTTCTAGCTTTCCTAAAAAATGAATTAATACCAACCATTGCCTCTCAATATTCAACACAAAAGCATAATATGTTGATTGGTCATTCTTTTGGTGCCTTGTTTTCTCTATACGCACTGATTGAAGAACCTGGGCTGTTTCAGTCTATCATTTCAATAGATCCAAGTTTGTGGTGGGATCATGATTGGTTAACTAAAGAGTTAGTAAAAAAAATAGCCAATAAGCCTACACCTTATACATCTTTGTATATAGCGGCAGCTAACAATCCAGATAGAGTAGGGTTTCCAAAGAGGGGGATGATAGGCCCACAGGAAGCTTTTTTTAAAGAAATATCTCAATGGAATTCATCAAACTTTGATGCGAAATTTAAATATTTTGCCAATGAATCTCATGGCACAGTGCCGTTAATCGCTTTATTTGAAGGGTTATCTTCTATTTTTAAAGATTATCAGTTGCCAGTTGAACGATTTATCGAAGATCCTAGTTTATTGGTTAAGCACTACGAGGCATGGAGTCATAAATTAGGATACCAAGTTAATCCACCAGAAAATTTAGTTAACAACATTGGCTACGAACTTCTATGGCAAGGCAAGATAAACGCGTCAATCGAGCTTTTTAAACTGAATGTTATTAACTACCCACTCTCTGCAAATGTTTATGATAGTTTGGGGGAAGCGTACTTAGCGAATAAACAACATAATTTATCGATTGAAAATTATAAAAAAGTATTACAAATAGATAAAAATCATGAAGGTGCTAAAGCTCAATTAAAGAAATTGCATGCCGGAAAATAACCAAAATATAACAAGCTAAGAACAGTTAATAACACTATTACAAAGGGAAAAATTATGATTAGATTTATACTCGTTACATTTATATTGATTGTTTCATTACAAGCAAAAGCGAGTAGCGATGAACAAGCGCTAAGACAGACCATCAAAAAATTTGAAACCGCGATAATTAACAAAGATAAAAATGAATTTTTAAGTTTATTTATCAAAGGTACTGTGTCTTGGGTCGGGGTTTTTAGTCAAAGTGATTTCGACAAAGAACTAGCATGGGCCAAATCTAAAGAAGGTCAGGCACTCAAAAAACAAATAGGGGATAAATTTAGAGAGCCAGCTAAATACAGACAGAGTACACCGCTCATTTTTATTGAATCGATTATTGATAATACGAAACAACCTAAAGAAGACATTTCCAATATTGCAATAACCAGTGATGGAGAAGTCGCAACCATTCAATTTGATTACGTTTTTTACGATAGTGGTAAAAAAATTAACTCAGGAAAAGAAAACTGGCAGTTAATAAACACTGGCACACAATGGAAAATAAATTCGGTTAATTTTTCAATTTCAAGAGGATAAGTGTTATCAAACAAACGTAAACTTGCTAATACCAGTTACCTAGGTATGGCGCGCTATTGCGTGTATATAATTAACGACAACAGCCGCCATCTTCTTGTATCGGTGGGCACTTGACAGTGCCAAATGAGCAAAATACACAGCAATCTCCCGCTAGTGGTTTAATCACGGCATGACATGAAGAGCACTGGTAAAAATATTGGCAGGCATTGACGGGCATCACTTCCTTTTTCTTAGCGCCACATTCTGGGCAAGTGATAATAGATTCAAGAATGATGCTGGTCATTTACGCCTCTCTCGTTAGAGCTTAATGAAATAAGGAATCGCCACTAAAACAACGCCAATAATCAATAACATAGTGACACTGGAAACAAAGTAAGGAAACACGAATAATGCCAGACCTGTGCACAAGGGGACGATCGCTCGTTGTTTTTTGCCATAGAGAAAATAACCTATGCCAATACCACCAAACAACACACTCCACATCATTATTGACGTACTATCCATTTGTTCATCCTTTTATCTATATACCGCCCAGCGTTCAAGGCGTGCTATGTCATCAATCTATCATAGAAAGTCCGTTTATTGATGACTTACTGCAAATCTATTCCCTATCTTTGTCGAAAAAACGAAACAACACTGATTAACTTCGATGAATAAGTAGTGCTTCTTCTTCCAGATATGGACCATATATTTCAACTTTTCGTCCTCCTGATTTTAAAATATCGCGACTGGCGATATTAAAATCAATCGCGGGGTTATCACAGCCAAACTCTCGATAAAATCTAGCTTTACTTAAACCAAAAACTAATCGGCCAATACCTCCCCAAAAAATGGCAGAGCTGCACATAGGGCAAGGCTCATCACTGGTATAAATGGTACATTTATTTAAAAACTCGGGAGAATACAACTTTGAGGCTTGGCGAATAAGATTTATTTCAGCATGCCCCAAAGCATCTTTCTCACTGATAACTGAGTTTTCACCTTCTAATAGCACCTGATTATTCTCATCGACTAACAAACAACCATAGGCGAGGTTACCGTTACGTTTTGAGCGCTTAGCAACATCAAACACTTTTCTCAATAAATCTTCATTAATCATATTTTGCATAAATATATTCCAATAAAATTTTTACTCGCTAATTTCAACTCGCCATGGGGGATTTAACCGATATTCTCCCGCCCAATAGAGTTTAATTTTATTACCTGAGGGATCTCGCAGTAATGCTTCTCGCCACAAATAACGCTGCTCAGTGATGTCTTGTTCAAAGACTATTCCCTGAGATTTTAGCTGCGACACCCAAAGCGCTAATTCCTGATGCTCAAAATAAATCGTCGCGCCGTGACAGTAATCCTTGTCTGTTAATGACAAAGAAAAACTGGCTGCTCCTTCTGGGCATTCAAACCTTGCATAATGCGGCGTATCAACAATTTGTGTAAAGCCAAGTTTGCGATAAAAGAGGCACGCATCAGCCATATTTTTGACCGGTAAGGTCACTTGATTAAGATTCATACGCTTTCCTGCCTTAATGCTCCTGCTACCTATAACTAAATTTCAACTTCCATTACACGAACAGCTACACCTCTCCCGCCAGCAGTTAGCGATTGAATATTTCCTTTTCGAACGGTCAACGCAACTTCAATACTACTTGGTGAGGATGGCGTCATGGCATAGCCTTGTTCAATGGTAAAAAGCTGCTTATCTATATGCATGTGATCGTGTAAAAAACACGCCAAAGGTCCTGCCGCCATGCCAGTTGCAGATTCTTCTAAGATGCCGTAACGGGGTGCAAACATTCTAGTTGAGGCATCTCGTCCTGATTTATTCGTCTCTAACGAAAACACATAAAAACCAATTAGTTCGAGTGCCTCAGATAGTTCATTGATCAATCGATGATCAGGCGCCAAATTAGCTAATTGCGCAAGACTGCCAACGCCAACAACAATAAAAGAATTACCAGTATTAACAAGCAATGGTTGTATAAGCAATTCACTCGATGAAATACCGATCGCCTGACAAATTTTCTCAATGTTCCCATCAAGTGTTTGATATTTAGGTGCTAATTGCTCCATAAAAGCATACTCACCTTTTATTTCAACTTTTCTGGTGCCATCGATTGTTTCTTTTGTATACGATGTATTAGGCAACAGTCCCTGTTGAGACAAATGGCTAAAAGTTGCAATGGTTGCATGGCCACAATGCGCAATTTGCTTCTCTGGCGTATAAAAATCCAGCTTAAAATCAGCGACCGCTGAGCGAGATACAAAGGCGGTTTCTGACAGCCCTACTTTTTGAGCTATTTTAAGCTTTTGAGAATGAGTAAATGAGTCTGAATCTAGCACTACACCGGCTGGATTCCCTCCAGTCTCACCGTCAATAAAGGCATTAATTACAGTTACTTCAACTTTCATAAACATGTTCCTGTTTTTTTGTTTAGAAAGTGATGCTAAAACCTAGACCATAGTCTAGGTCAAGTGGTTTTTAATCGAGTGATCTTCTTTTTTGTAACGGCTATATAGTGCTGTAAATTTAGTTGTTGTTCATTAAGATGGGCTAAATGTTCGGTGAGCAAAGTTAAACATACGTCATTCTCTTCCTGATAAAATGCCGCAGAATATCGCTGAATGCGACTCAGCGGCATCCCAGAATTTTTCATACAAACAATCCAGTTCAGCAACTCAATATCTTTTGGTCGATAATTTCTGTGACCGCTAAGATCTTTCTCTGGTTTACGGATAAGTCCCTGTTTTTCATAAAAGCGAATGGTATGAATACCAATGCCTATTTCTCTGCTTACATTACCAATTTTCATAATATTTCATCAGTTTAGAATGACTTATCGAGTTGAGATAACGCTAACCACAAGTGTTAAAGGGTAATTCATTGTTAACTTAGTCATTTAACTATTTATTCAACTTACTACCATAATAAGAATATTAACGAAAAGTTTTTAATACTTAAAACGCCAAGACAGGCTGCTGAGCGTTAATCGAAAAAAACGTACCATCATTTTTCATATTAATAAGTGCCTGAGTCAATTTTGCAACAATATCATCATCGGTTTGTCTGCTGGCCGCTATGTATAAGCTATTCACTTCAACCTCAAATGGCTGTTTAAAAAACGGATTTTCAGTAAATGCTAAGCTTTTATAAACATTGTCACCAATCAAGGCATTAGCATAAGTAAAATCAACGCGTCCTCGATATAACATCTGCCAGGCATGCTCATAATCACTGGCGAGCACTAAATTTTCATCCACAACAAAACCTTGTTGGATCAGTGATTGCGCTTCAAAACTATTTCGCACCGCAACAACCGTGTATCGCTGCACGTCGCGCACTGAGTTTACCACAAGCGTCTCATCATTTTTTCGCGAATAAAAACTATAAGTTAACTCGCGTAACTCACCTATCCATTTGAATTTTTCTTCCCGAGTACTACTGCGAGTCATCGAAAAAATAACAACATTAGGTTGAGTTAACGCTGTGCTATATGCCCTCGCCCACGGTAATACTTCAAAGTGTACCTGGAAACCTGTACGTTTAAATAATTCATTAACGATTAAATAAGAGCTACCACCAACTAATCTGTTGTTATTAACTATTTGATAAGGTGGTAAGTTTTCTGTCACTGCTGTTATTTCATGTGGCGCTGATGTTTGTGCAAACAGTTGATGGTGCGCCGAGCCAATAAAAACAAACCAAACAACAAGACTATTAATCATTAACCGCTTAATTTTATCGTTTTTATGATAAATCTTTCTTTTACAGCAAGAAAAAGTTGAACGCACAGCCGCTACCTTCACCACTATAATTATTTATAGTGTAGCTTGATAAACACTTTGCCACTACATTCCTTCGTTAAATTGCTCATAAAACGCCAATTTTTACTTATCTATTAAACGCTTAATTGATATTTTCGTCGAACTTCATCAACCAAACGATGCCTAGAACTATTCGCCCGTTCATGAGGCGCAAATATTGAGCTCGATGCATCCAATAAATTAACCGCCTTAACTAATTTTGCTAATTCTGGCTCTCCAAGTTCGCTATGCTCATCTAACGCGAGTGTTTCATTGATTTGCAATATCGCTAATTCTTTAGCCGCGATATCTTCCGGAAGGCCTGACTTTGTGCACAAGCCATAGGTACCGTTAAGGAAATGCTGCCATTCGTCAGCAATATGTTGATCAAGTTTCTCGTTCACTTTAGCATCATCAGAGTGATAGCCTTGCTGCGTTAATTCGCTAATCGCTTGGCGATATCTTTGCGCAAAAATAGCAAAAATACTTTGATGATTGTTGCTTGCTTTAATGATGCCAAGCCAAGATAAGTAACCCTTAGCGTAATACTCAATGTCACTTTGCTTAGTAAACTCACCAAAAAAGGAATGGCTTGAATAATTTAACGCCAGTCGATAAGAACACTTAGGCATGATTTCTTGCCGTTGATAAAGGCATAATTCATCATCACTGATTTTCGCTAAATCAAGTAATTGCTGCTTGGTAAGATAATGTTCATTTAAATAATTAATAAGTTCCACTTTATACAAACTCCTGAAAATAAGTGCTCGCCATAGGGCAATTTATCCTACCACTAGTAACTGTATAAATAAACAGGTTAAAAACTGGAATTTGGCTTTGATAAGAATGCTAGCTCTTTTTCAGTGGAACGCCGGGCTAAAATTTTATTGCGGTGAGGATAACGACCAAACTGTTCAATAATTGCTTTATGACGTAGTTCGAAATCTAAGTTTGAAGCAACCCCAAGTTGGGTAAATAACTTCACCGCTTCATGATGAATGACAAGAGATTCGCTATGCATAAATGGCATATACAGAAAGCTTTTCTGTTGATCATTTAATTTTGCATCAACTCCCTGAGCAATCGCCGTTTGCGCCAGCACTAATGCAAGCGTATCGTAAGCAAACGCTCTGGGCTCATCACGAAACATGTTCCGTGAAAATTGATCGAGCAGGATAACTTCAGCGAGACATCCCAATGCGGTTTCTCGCCAAGCGAACAACTCTCCTCTCGTTGCTTGGCTATGAAGCGTTGAAAATCGCGCACGAATCAATTGATCAAGCGCGTCATCTTTTGCAAACCATTGAGATTGATTAATTTCATCAAACCAAAATCTTATTACGTCCTGATACATATAAACTCCAAACTGTTTTAATATTCTAGCGGACTTATTTTGAACCCTTTTACCGGTAAAAGCTGATTCTCGTTTTTTAAAATCCATTCACTTGGGTATAATTGCATGCAAAGCAGCAAGTAGTGATGCAAATGACAACGAAATCTTCATTAAAATTAGCATGTTTTTTCCCTTACCAGTTAACGCAACTGCAAGCATCGGTCAGTGATTGTATTGCTGAAATTTATACGGGAAAATTTAACTTATCTCGACAAGAGTGGCGAATACTAGCTATTTTAGCGAGTCATTCACCGCTAACTGCAAAACAGATTGGCGCACAAACCAACTTAGAAAAAATGCCTGCAAGCCGCGCAATTCAGCGGATGTTAGATAAAGCCTTGTTGATCAAAGATGAGCATGTTAGCGATAAACGTTCCTCGTTATTGCGATTGTCAGAACAAGGACAAAAACTGTATCAACAACTCGAACCTATGGTATTGCGCCGCGAACAAGAAATTCTATCGACCCTAAACGACGAAGAACAACAAGCACTTGCCAGTATACTGACTAAACTACAGCTTCACGCTACAAGTATCGCGACGAAATAATCCCTAACCATTAATCACCGACAAAATAGCGCTACGCAGTACGTCAGCTTTTACCGGTTTAGCAATATGCAGATTCATGCCCGCTTGATAGCTATTGTCTTTGTCTTCCTGACGAGCATGTGCGGTCATTGCAATAATAGGAAGTTGTTCGAATTTTTCTTGCGCTCGAATACGTTTAGTTGCAGTTAAACCATCCATTACTGGCATTTGAATGTCCATCAGACAAATATCAAATGTTTGTTGCTCTAACATGGTCAATGCTTGTTGACCATTTTCAGCGATAACAACTTCCGCTTTCATCGCCTTAAGCAATTCTTTAGCAACTAATTGATTAACCAAATTATCTTCAACCAGTAAAACCGAAACTCCCGCTAAATCAGCGACAGGGCTTACATGCTCTTTTGCGATACTTGCAGGTTCTGATAACTCAGGCGCTGCTACTGGTTCAGTTTTAATGGTCTGCAATACTGATGCTAGTGCATATCGATAAAGCGGCTCTTCACAGACTACGTACGGAATGTGGAAACGATCCAATAAGTCGTACGCTTCATTGATATTAGTAAACTGGCGTTGCTGTTGGCACACGGCAAGTATGCAGCGCTGTTCTGGCTGCATTTGCCGATGTGAACATGACAACTCTGCCACCAGCATTTGACAAACTGCTTCGTTAATTTCATCAACTGCCAAAAACAATACATTAATGCCTGCTTGATGCTTACCTGAGATACTCGCCAATTCTGTTAATTGGTCATAATGATAACCATAGGTGGTAAATAGCTGCTTGAACGAAGCAGAAAGTTGATAGTTTAACGAAAATAGCGTCACCGGTTGCTGTTGAGCAAATATTGAAGGCTTGTCGAGCACAGTAATAGGTAAAACAAAGCTAAATTCCGCCCCTTCACCGAACTCACTTTTAAGTTTTATTTCTCCGCCCAGTAGATTAACGATACGCTGACAAATTGATAAACCTAGGCCAAATCCGCCGTATTGACGTGTCATGGATTCATCGGCTTGAACGAATGCTTTAAATAAATGCTGTTGCTTACTTTTTTCAATACCAATGCCCGTATCTTTAACACTAAAACGGATCAAGCTTTCATCTTTGCCATCGGCAATCATCACAACACTTAAGGTGATTTCGCCTTGATGAGTAAACTTAATCGCATTATTTAGCAAATTACTCAACACTTGGATCAAGCGCATTTCATCACTATGAATGTGATAAGGCACGTCGGCGGCTATGTCTATGTTCAACTTAACCTGACTCGGATCAATATGATTAATATTGAGTTTAACTGCTTGATTAATAATACCGTCTAGGCAACATTCCCCATGGTGAACTGACATATTGCCTGATTCAATTTTGGCAAAATCTAATAACTCATCAACAAGATGCAGTAACGCATCCGATGCCCCTTGAGCATTAAACAGATGCTGTCGTTGCTGGTTAGTCAATGCCGTTTGTTGTAATAAGCTTTGCATACCTTGAATGGCATTGATTGGTGTGCGGATCTCATGACTCATATTGGCAAGAAACTGACTTTTTGCCTTATTTGCTTGCTCGGCTTGTTCTTTAGCACTTTCTAGTGCAGCGTTAATCGCATATTGTTTTGTGACATCTCGTATCACAACAATCGAGCCTAACACTTTATGCTGTTGGTTGTAGAACTCTGAGGTAAATAGCTCATAAGTATTTTCTACCGTTTCAATCACTCGAAAAACGCCATAAGAGCTTGGTTT
>JBNKXM010000038.1:0-9592 GCA_050300315.1 Thalassotalea sp.
TGGCTTGATCGGTAATTCGTGGATCTGTAGTGAAAATACCCACTACATCAGTCCAAATCGCTAGATTATCAGCGGCTAACGCTTCAGCTAATAATGCCGCGCTATAATCAGAGCCGCCTCGTCCTAATGTTGTGGTGTGTTCTGTATCATCTTCGCCAATAAAACCTTGGGTAACAATCACTTGTTCTGCAAGCTTAGGTGCTAATAACTGTTGGCTACATTGTTTTAGCTTTTCAATATCAACCACCGCTTTGCCATAAAGACTATTGGTTTTCATCACTTGGCGGACATCAAAATAATGTCCGTTCACACCAACACTTTGCAAAACTTGAGCAAAGATCCGTGAACTCATTTGTTCGCCGAACGATAAAATAGCATCAGCAATGCGAGCGCTATGATTCAACGCTTGTGCTTGCGCATGTGCTGCTAATTCTTCTAATAGTTGTTCGATTTGCTCATTCAACACGTCATTATTTAAATGCTGAAGAATATTTTCTTGAATTTGACGAATATCTGACAAAATACTGTGCTGTTCATCAAACGAAACATTGGCTTGGCTTAAACGCACCAAGAGATTTGTTACACCTGAGCTTGCTGAAACAACCACTACCCGATTGCTGGCATCATTTTTTATAATGCTAGCGCAACGTAACATTGCCTGATGATCGGCAACACTTGTACCACCAAATTTGGCAACAGTTAAAGCATTTACTGACATATTTCCCCCAAATCACACGAGGATGAAAAACACAGAGTAGCAATTTTTTTAATGGTTAACATAATAAGTCTCCCTAATCGTTTAACAACGACATAAATACATAAGGAAGAGCATGACTGAAGGGCGCAGTCGCAACTAAGCGAACAATAGACTTTTCAGCCAGAAGCTCTCCACCCTAATCCAACCAAAGATACATATTAGTTGGCGGTGACAATCCTAAGGATTCAACCTTAGTGACCGAACCTGACATGCCACTCATGAACAGATCCTCGGCATTAGTCCCCCTCAATAACCGTCACAGGAAAGTGGTTCCTCGTGTTATCTACCTGGCTAATGCACCTCTTCTGGTGTGTAAATTAGCATTTAATGCGCTAAGGCAAACTCAATGTTCAGATTTGAGTAATTAGTCTAATTTTACAACGGGCTAATTAAACCTTAGTCACTATTAAAAATCAAGCACTAATCGCGCTTTTCTTAAACAGTAAAAACTAGCGTTAACTATGCTGAAAGCAAAGCCAATAATTGGTACCATCTGCAGATAAATAATCTTTTACTTAAGAATTGAAATGGATTTGTTTTTACTAAAAAAAATCATCAGCTTTTTGATCATGCCGCTTAGCGTTATCTCACTATTACTGTTAGCCGCGATTGTGTTGTTTAAGCGCCGCCCAAAAACAAGTTTCAAGTGTTTAATATTGGCAAGCGTGTTATTGATTTTATCTTCCATTGGCTGGGTATCAGACAAAGTCATGCAGCCTCTGGAAAGTCATTATCCGAGCTTTACTAAGACGAATAAAACAATAGATTACATCGTAGTATTAGGCTGTGGTCATGTGTCAGATAACGCGTTACCAGCAACCTCACAACTATTAAACTGTTCTTTGCAACGCGTCGTTGAAGCGGTGCGTATTTATCAGCTTTACCCTAATGCGCAATTAATTACTTCTGGTGCAGCATTTGATAATAACGAATCAAACGCAGAAAAAGTTAAACAAGCGGCTATGTTATTAGGCGTTCCGGAAAGTAAGATTATAACTGAAAGTTTTCCAAAAGATACCGAAGAAGAAGCCGAACTGATCGCACCACGAGTGCAAGGTAAAACCGTGGTGCTAGTCACTAATGCCGATCATATGCCGCGCTCGATGAATTATTTTCGCGCCCAAGGCGTCAATGTCATCGCAGCGCCAGCCAGTAACTGGGTAAAAGGGGCTGAGTTACCAAAGCATTGGGGTTACTATCTACCTAACAGTAAAAATTTAACTCAAACAACCACGGCTTGGTATGAAGCCGTAGGTTTATTTGTCCAATGGCTTAAATCTTTTTAACCCTATACCGGATTATCAATATCAATAAATTGTGCAGAGATGTGAAGTGCCTCATTAAGGTGCTTCGCTAACGCTTTAGCGCCATATCGTTCGGTCGCATGATGACCCGCGGCAATAAAGTGAATATCCATTTCCCTGGCAATATGAGTGGTTTGTTCAGACACTTCACCGGATAAGAACGCATCAATTCCCTGCTCGGCGGCAAGTTCGATATATGATTGTCCGCCGCCACTACACCAAGCAATGGTTTTAATGTCTTTATTTGAAGGTGCTGAAATATGAAGGCTCTCTCGACCAAGTTGGCGGTTAACACGTTCAACAAATTGTGTTGCACAAAGCGGCTGAGAAAATTCACCTTTGATCGCGACACTAAGTGGGTTGCCTAGTTCTAACGGTCCATTAACTGTGATATCTAACAATTTAGCGAGTTGGGCATTGTTACCAAGTTCTGGATGAATATCTAACGGAAGATGATACGCAAACAGGTTTATATCATTATCCAGTAGTGCTTTGATGCGTTTATGTTTCATGCCTCGAATAACAGCTGATTCATTTTTCCAAAAATAGCCGTGATGAACAACAATGGCATCTGCCTGTTGGTTTATTGCTTCATCAATCAGTGCTTGCGTCGCTGTTACGCCAGTAACCACCTTAGTTATTGTATCTTTACCTTGAATTTGCAGGCCATTTGGGCAGAAATCTTTGATTTGCTCTGGCTTTAATAATTGATTTAGGTATTGTTCAAATTCATCTCTGATCATTTTAATCTGTCTTATTAATTGGTTTTTCTAGAAGAGTTCATCGGCGTGGCGTTCACGGGCTCAAGCTTAGGTCTTAACTTCCATTTTGGCTTGATTGGCGTTAACGGTAACACGCGTTTTTTTGCGACAATCACATAGATAGAACCTAAGCTTGGTAAATATTGCTGGGCAAATTTACGCCAATTTCTGGCAATAACGCCTTGGCTCAATGGATGTGCCAATGATGAATGTAAGCAACGCTCATCCATTAAGATTTCATAGCCCATCAGTTGTAACCAATCTTTGACTCGCATCGCCGAAAAAAAACGCTCATTCCACGGTGATTGTTGTCTTCGATACGGTATAAAACTGTTAAGTCCTGCTAAGCTAAACGGATTATACCCAGTGATAATAAGATAACCATTGGGGATCAACACCCGATTTGCTTCACGAATAACATGATGGGGATCTAAGCTAAATTCTAATGCATGACTAAGTACACAAACATCAACACTGTGCTCTAAAATTGGTAAATCATCTATGTCTGCACAAAGACCACTATTATTAAGATACGCGAAGTTTTCTTTATCAGACAACGCTACCTGATGTTTAATCGCGCAACGACTGCTATCAACAAAGCCACTTAGCGCACCTATCTTTAATAAGTGATAGCCAAAAAATTTAGGCCACCAAGGTGCAAGCAATAAATTAATTTCATCCAATATAAGCGCACCGTTTGGCAGTTTATCCCAAGACGATGGCGAATACGGTTGTCTAAACGCAAGTGCAGGCTTCATTAATAGGTATACTTAATAAAAAACAGTATAATAACACGATATTAATATTGAGGATGATTTATGTCGCAAAGTCAAACGTTAAAAAACATTAATATCTTCGCCATTAAAGCGTTTACCGATAACTATATTTGGGCGATTAATCACACGGAAAATCGTCATTTAGCATTAGTTGATCCAGGTGATGCAAAAGTGTGTATCGACTATATCGAGAATAATCAGCTTATTTTATCTAGTATTTTAATCACTCATCATCATCATGATCATACTGGCGGCATCGAAGCGCTGGTAGATTACGCAAAGACTCGCCATTGGCCAATTGAGGTCTATGCCCCTGCACAAGAAGATATAGCTCATACCAGTGTGCCGTTAAAACATGGCGATAATGTAGCGTTGTCACAACTGGCGCTGTCTTTTTCGATAATCGCGCTACCAGGACATACCTTAGGACATATCGCATATTATACAAAACCTTTACTTTTTTGCGGTGACACACTCTTCTCAGGCGGATGTGGGCGATTATTTGAAGGTACGCCGGCACAAATGTTGTCCTCACTCAACCAGTTAAAACAGTTACCAGATGATACACGTGTCTATTGCACCCATGAATATACACTGGCTAATCTTGAGTTTGCTTTAGCGGTTGAACCATTTAATCAACAGCTGATTGATTACTACAATGAAATCAAGTTACTACGAGAAAAAAATGCCATTTCTTTACCCTCATCGATTCGCAAGGAAAAGCTAATCAACCCATTTTTACGCTGCGATAAGCCAGATATAAGACAAAGTGCAAGTGAATTTAGTGACGAACAAATCACTGAAGAACTAGGAGTGTTTACGGCAATTCGTCGATGGAAAGATAATTTCTAAACAGCCCATATTCATTAATAAACATCGAACTTTAGTTGAATCCGGGCACTAAATCAGTAAACTAACCATTCAGTATAAATAAATAAAGTATTCATGAAATATATATCTTTTTCTATCTCCATTGCACTTGCGCTAGTAGGTTGTCAATCGACAAACCAGTCACAGCAGCAAAGTTTCGATACCAACACAGATTTTACCAGTGATATTCAACAAGAGTTTGTTGCCTCTCCTATTGATATTAATCAAGCATTATTAGCCGATGAAACCGCTGATGTTATGCATCCTGTTAACGATGTTAATATCAAATTATCTGACGATATCATTAATCATAATGATGTATGGCAACGTATTAGAGAACAACTGTCATTCGACATTCCTCAAAACCGCCGGGTAGTGGTTCAGCGCAATTGGTATGCTAAAAATCAAGCATATTTAGATCGCGTTGCTAAACGTGCTGAGCCTTATATGCATTTCATCATTGAAGAATTAGAGGCTGCTAACATGCCGATAGAAATGGCATTGTTACCCATAGTTGAAAGTGCTTTTGACCCATTTGCCTATTCTCATGGCCGCGCATCAGGTATGTGGCAATTTGTCCCTGGCACAGGGACGCGTTTTGGCATGAAACAAAATTGGTGGTACGACGGACGCAGAGATGTTATCGCCTCGACCAAAGGAGCGATAAGCTATTTAAAATATTTACATGAATTTTTTGATGGTGATTGGCTGTTAGCGCTTGCGGCGTACAATTCCGGTGAAGGCCGTGTGCAAAGAGCAATGCGAAATAATGCCAAAAAAAATATTCCAACCGATTTTTGGTCGCTTGATTTACCTAAAGAAACCCGCGATTACGTACCAAAATTGTTAGCGTTAGCTGATATTGTAAAACACCCTAATAATTTTAATGTCACCTTGTATGAAATTGACAACAAGAGTGTCATCAGCGCTGTTGATATTGGTTCACAAATTGATTTGGCAAAAGCTGCCGAGCTTGCAGAACTGACGTTAGCTGAATTACAACACTTAAACCCTGGCTATAACCGTTGGGCAACAGATCCTAAAGGTCCGCACTATCTTGTGATCCCTAACCACAAAGTCGCTAAGTTTAAAGACGGACTGGCCAAATTAGCGACAAAAGACCGCTTAGCATGGCAACGTTATCGCATCAAATCGGGCGATAGCCTAGGAAAGATTGCCAGTAAATTTAACACAGATATAGGCGTGATAAAGCAAGTCAATAATATTCGTGGTTCGCAAATTCGCGCAGGTAAATATTTGTTGATCCCTGTTGCCGCTAAATCATTAGATGCATACATTCTTTCCCAAGATCAACGACTCGCTAAAAAACAAAGTGATCAACACGATGGTGAAAAAATCAATTATACCGTTAAACGTGGCGATACATTTTGGGACATCAGCAGAGCATTTAAAGTGAATTACCGCAGCTTAGCTAAATGGAACGGCATGTCACCTAGAGATCCATTAAAACCGGGGCAAAAGCTAGTTATTTGGCGTAAAGCAAAAACCACTAGCCTTGCCGCGAACAAGCTTAAACCTAGCGAACAGGCAATCATGCGTAACATTACCTATAAAGTACGTCGCGGTGATTCATTTGCCCGTATCGCCGATAAGTTTAATGTATCAATAAAAGACATCGAACGTTGGAATCAGCTTAATCGCAACAAATATCTGCAACCGGGACAATTGCTTAAGTTATCGGTTGATGTAACCAACGCCATTTAATATATAGTCACACAAAAAAGGCATTCGTTAGAATGCCTTTTTTGTCAATCAAAATTAACTAATGATTAGTTAGCAACAGTTAACTAATGTTTTTTCTAATGCTCTTTGGTTAATTTTTTCAATAAATTAGCTAATGAAGGCTCAAGCGGCGCTTCAACTTTCATCCGTTGTTCAGTGAATGGATGGGTAAATTCGATACTAGCTGCATGTAAAAATAAGCGCTTCAATCCTAACGACTTCATTTCACTATCAAATTCAGGGTGACCGTATTTAGCATCACAGGCAATCGGATGTCCTTTACATTGACAATGAACACGGATTTGATGAGTACGTCCAGTTACCGGAAACGCTCGCACAAAAGTAGCCCCTTTATAGTGCTGGATCACTTTATAACGGGTTTCTGATTCTTTACCATTGATATTATCGACAATAACGACACGCTCACCCGATTTAAGATCATTTTTTCGTAATCCTTCCGAAACTTTCGTCAGTTTTGTCGACCAATGACCTTTAACCAGCGCATGGTAAAATTTTTGAACCTTCTTTTCTCTTAACTGCTCATGCAAATTTCTCAGCGCTGAACGTTTCTTTGCGACAACAAGACAACCTGACGTATCTCGATCTAAACGATGAACCAATTCTAACATTTTAGCATCAGGTCTTAACGCACGCAGTGCTTCGATAACACCAAAGTTAACACCACTACCACCATGGACAGCCATACCTGAAGGTTTGTTAATAACGATTAATCGTTCATCTTCAAATAATATCTGTTTTTCGAGGTTAGCAACGACATTAAGCTGCGTTGATACCGTATTAGTTTTTTCCGACACTCTGATCGGCGCGATACGCAAAATATCTTGATCAAGCAATTTATATTCAGGCTTTGCTCGTTTTTTATTTACGCGAATTTCTCCTTTACGTAATAACCGATAAATCATGCTTTTGGGCACACCTTTAAGGGTTTTAACGAGGAAATTGTCGATTCTTTGGCCAGCATCTTCACTGTTAACAGTGATAAATCTGACTTGGGGTTTTGTACTTTCTGTCATAAAACGGAGTTTATCATACTTTTTATAAAATTCGCCTAAATTAAGCTAACGATTTAATTGCCTTTTTCATATAAAAAGTGGGATAATAACGCTGTTGCACTATAATTGAACAGGCAACGAGCAATTGGAAGCTTTTAACGAATTGTAAGAGGTAAATTGCGGCTACATTAATGAGCATTATGACAAAAGTGACTTATTAACTGAATGGCCTATTGTGTAATTGACGTGAGTATCCTGTCGATGAATACACATAAACATTTTATCCAGCGAGAAAAAAGCACTATTTATTACATGAGAGTTTGAACGTTCTCAGCTATTTTCAAATGATAAAAAACACTCATTAGTCAGTACTAGTGGGCATATCACAAAGCAAGTACGTTCAAAACAAAGCACAGCACCTTTGCTGAGCACATAAAGAATACATTAGTGAACAAGCAAATAGCTTGTTCACGAGATAAACAATCAGAAATTTTTAACAGCTTTTTGCGTAATATGGCGCATTAAGATTGACATCCGTGAGGCTGACAAATCGCTGTTACCATAGCGACAGATTGCTTTGTGTACTAAGCAAATAGTGTGTTGTGACTTAAAAATGAGTCAAACAAACTATGAAACGTATGTTAATTAATGCTACACAGTCGGAAGAGTTACGTGTAGCCCTTGTTGATGGTCAACAGCTTTATGATCTAGATATCGAAAGCCCAGGTCATGAACAAAAAAAATCCAACATCTATAAAGCAAAAATCACCCGAATTGAACCTTCATTAGAAGCGGCATTTGTCGATTATGGCGCCGAGCGTCACGGCTTCTTGCCAATGAAAGAAATTGCCCGAGAATATTTTCCAAAAGGCTATAGTTTTCAAGGTCGTCCGAACATTAAGGATGTCTTAACTGAAGGTCAGGAAGTTATCGTTCAAATTGATAAAGAAGAACGTGGTCAAAAAGGCGCAGCACTTACCACCTTTATCAGTTTAGCCGGCAGTTATTTAGTATTAATGCCAAACAACCCTCGCGCTGGTGGTATTTCTCGCCGTATCGAAGGTGAAGAACGCACCGAATTAAAAACCTCACTGAATAAACTTAACTTGCCAAAAGGCATGGGACTGATAGTACGTACCGCTGGTGTAGGTAAAGACTATGACGAGTTAGAGTGGGATTTAAGCGTATTATTACATCACTGGAAAGCGATCGAAGAAGCGGCTGCTAGTCGCCCTGCACCGTTTTTAATTCATCAAGAAACCAATGTTATTTTACGTGCGATTCGAGATTATTTACGCCGTGATATTGGTGAAGTATTGATTGACCGCCCGAAAACGTTTGAAAGCGTCAAACAACACATTGAAATTGTGCGTCCTGATTTTGCCAGCAAAGTGAAGCTATATACTAATGACGTGCCGTTGTTTACTCATTATCAAATCGAAACGCAAATTGAGTCAGCGTTCCAACGAGAAGTGCGTTTACCATCGGGTGGTTCTATTGTTATCGATCCAACCGAAGCGATGACTTCGATTGATATCAACTCAGCACGCGCAACTAAAGGCGGTGATATCGAAGAAACCGCATTTAATACCAACTTAGAAGCCGCAGACGAAATTGCCCGTCAATTACGTTTACGAGATTTAGGTGGTTTAGTGGTTATCGATTTTATCGATATGACCCCAGTACGTCATCAACGTGAAGTTGAAAACCGTATTCGTGAAGCAGTTAAACCAGATCGTGCGCGTATCCAATTAGGTCGTATTTCACGTTTTGGTTTATTAGAAATGTCACGCCAGCGCTTACGCCCTTCTATTGGTGAAACCAGTCAAGGTGTATGTCCACGCTGTAACGGTACAGGTCATGTACGAGGCGTTGAATCATTAGCCTTGTCAATATTACGTTTAATGGAAGAAGAAGCCATTAAAGATAATACGCTACAAGTCCATGCTCAAGTGCCAGTACCAGTTGCAACCTATTTATTAAATGAAAAGCGCCGCTCGGTCTTTCATGTTGAAAAACATCACAATGTTAAAGTGCTGATCATTCCAAATCCAAATATGCACACCCCTCAATATGAAGTGCTCCGTGTTCGTATGGATGAAACAGTGGCAGAAGCAAGTTACCAAGTGCCAATCATTGAAGGGATAGCTGAAGAAGCAATTATGCCTAAATTTGATAATAGTTCAGCTAAAAAAGATGAACCATTATTGCAAGGTATGTCTGCGCCTAAACAAGCACCTAAGGCTCAAAAACCGCAAGAAGTTACAGTTGAATCAGCGGGCTTATTTGCAGGCATTGCTAAATGGTTAAAAGCACTATTCGCTGAAAAAGAACAGCAACAAGCACCGAAGAAACCGCAAACAGCTAA
>JBNKXM010000039.1:0-9560 GCA_050300315.1 Thalassotalea sp.
GTGATCTTGATTGGCCTATTTTTTTAAATATTCTTTCAAAATCAGACTCATGTAACGGCTTAAGTAGGGTACCGATATAATTTAACTGGTATTCTTGAGCGAGTAATTCGACTGATGAAATGACCCTAGTAGCAACGCCGCTCATAATCGCGATATAGCCTTGATAATTCAGTTCCTGTATTCGTTTCAGCAGTTGAATTCCATCCATATTAGGCATATTTAAGTCGATAAACAATAAATTGAAATTTTTAGATTTTTCCAGTAGTTGTATTGCTTCTATCGAGGAAGTCGCTTGGTAGATATTCTCTATGTCATATTTATCCTCAAGTACTGTAGTAACAAAATCCAAGATTGACTGACTATCATCGATTAATAAAACATTTAACCAAGGAAAACTGCGCTGGGTCATTCGTGCATCCTGCTTTGCATTTAAAAATAAATAAATTTATTTAGGTTGATAAATCAATTATGGCAAAGGCTTGCTAGAGCGCAAATTTATTTACTATCGCCAATTCATTCATATAATGAATGCATTACTTAAATATATCGAATTATTGTTATCGTTTAAAAATCGGTAAAGTCAATTTCCTACTACAATAATAATCATCACGATGAATTAAATTAGGATAATTGATGTCACAGTTGCCACAGCTTCATTGTTATATTGCTGGTCAGTTTGTTCCCAGTAACCGTTATTTTGATAATATCAATCCAGTGAATGGTCAGGTGATCGCGCAAATTGGCGAAGCCGATAGTCAGCAAATAGATAATGCAGTAGCTAGTGCCAGAGCGGCACTTAACGGCGAATGGGGTAAGCTGTCGGTTAATCAACGCTGCGATCTGTTACACAAAGTCGCCGATCGTATGGTGGAACGCCAAGCTGAGTTTATTGACGCAGAAATTGCCGATACCGGTAAGTCACTTCATCAAGTAGAAACTATCGATATTCCGCGCGGCGCGGCGAATTTTAGAGCGTTTGCCGATTTAGCGCGTAATCACCATGGCGAAACGTTTATTACCGAAACTGCTAATGGGGAGAAAGCCCTTAATTACAGTGTCAATAAGCCGCTTGGCGTAATCGCTGTTATTTCACCGTGGAATCTTCCATTATTACTTGCGACCTGGAAAGTTGCTCCTGCACTAGCCTGTGGCAACTGCGTTATCTTAAAGCCGTCAGAAGAAACCTCGTCAACGGCGTATTTATTGGCACAAGTGATGGATGAAGTTGGCGTACCTAAAGGAGTTTTTAACCTGATCTTAGGTCGGGGCAAAAATGTCGGTGATTTGCTAACCAGTCATTCAGGTGTTGACGCAGTAACCTTCACTGGCGCCAGTGCTACGGGACAACAAATCATGCGCTCAGTTGCAGAGACGGTAAAACCAATTTCATTCGAATTAGGCGGTAAAAACTCAGCGGTTGTCTTTAGTGATGCTGATATTGATAAAGCCATTGCTGGCGTCGCCCGTTCAACATTTACCAATTGTGGTCAAGTGTGTTTGTGTACCGAAAAAGTTTATGTTCATCGCTCAATCGCCGAGGCATTTATCAGCGGATTAACGGCAGCGGCCAAACAAATCAAAATCGGCTACCCGAAAGAGCAAGACGTGATGATGGGGCCATTAGTGTCGAAAGCTCATCAGCATAAAGTCCTGTCTTACTATCAATTGGCAAAAGAGCAAGGGGCACAATTTCTCTTTGGTGGCGGCGTACCCGTGTTTGGCGATGAGCGCGATCAGGGCTGTTTCATCGAACCAACAGTGATCACTGGCTTAACCGATGATAATCCTGTTAATCAAGAGGAAATTTTTGGCCCGATTTGTCATGTCTCGATATTTGATGATGAAGCTGAAGTGATTGAACGAGTAAATAACACTAAATATGGGTTAGCGGCGGCGATTTGGACGGAAAACTTGTCGCGAGCGCATCGCGTGGCACCGCAGATTGATGTAGGTTTAGTATGGGTAAATACTTGGTTTCTGCGTGATTTAAGAACACCATTTGGCGGTGTAAAACTCTCGGGTATTGGCCGAGAAGGCGGTCAACATTCGCTGAATTTTTACGCCGAACCGATCAATATTTGTATAAAAATAGATTAGGCGAGTTATGAACAAGCAAGCAAAAGTATTGCAAGATAAAGCGGTGCCGCGAGGCAAGTTTCCCCATGCTAAACGAGCGGGTGATTTTATTTATATCTCAGGCACAAGTTCTCGATTACCTGATAACAGTTTTGCTGGCGTCGCTGTCGATGAATTTGGCGCTACCGATCTCGATATTAAAGTGCAAACCAGAGCGGTAATTGAAAACATTCGCGATATTTTGCGCGCGTTTGATGCAGAGTTGGAAGATTTGGTCGAGATCAGCACATTCTTAGTCAATATGAATGACTTTAAAGGTTACAACCAAGTATACGGTGAGTTTTTTGATCACGATGGACCAACAAGAACCACAGTCGCGGTGCATCAATTGCCACATCCTCATTTATTGATTGAATGTAAAGCTGTCGCCTATAAGCCGCTGAGTGAAACCAACCCATCTAAGGAGGAACAACCATGCAAGCAAAATTAGCTGCGTTTAATTTTCAACAATGGATTGACGAACATCAGCATTTGCTTAAGCCACCTGTTGGAAATGCTGTTGTTTGGCAAGATACCGATATGATGGTGATGGTGGTTGGAGGGCCGAACAAACGCACCGATTTTCATGACGATCCTGTGGAAGAATTCTTTTACCAGCTTAAAGGCGATATGGTGCTAAAAGTCATTGAAGATGGTGAATGTCGCGACGTGTTTATTCGTGAAGGTGATATCTTCTTTTTACCTGCTCATGTACGTCATTCACCACAACGCCCGATGGAAGGCAGCATTGGCTTAGTGATTGAACCGAAACGTCCAGATGGCGCGAAAGATGCGTTTGAATGGTATTGCTTTGCTTGCGGTGCTTTAGTGCATCGCCACGAAGTGGTGCTTAATTCGATCGTCGATGATTTACCGCCAGTGTATCAAGCGTTTTATCAAAGTGAACAAGCGCGTACTTGCCCTAGTTGTGGTGAATTACACCCTGGTAAACAACCCCCAGAAGATTGGGTGACATTAGATGAGCGTAGCTAATGAAAGTTATTGATATTCACTCACATTTTTTCCCAAAAACTTGGCCAGATCTCGCAGAAAAGTTTGGTGGCGATGATTGGCCTTGGCTTAAACATTTAGCGGGTGAGCTCAATGAGCAAGGCTATGAGAAAGCCATGCTGATGAAAGGGCAACAGGAATTTCGACCAATATATTCCGCGTGTTGGGATGCTAAAGTGCGTTTAGCACAAATGGATCAACAAGGTGTTAGTCAGCAGATTATTTCTGCTACGCCGATTCTATTTGCTTATGAAAAACCGGTTGCACAAGCATTGTATTGTGCACAGTTATTTAATGACGCCGCGCTGGAAATTTGTGCCCAAGGTGAGAATCGCTTATTTGCCTTAGCGCAAGTGCCATTGCAAGACATAGATGTTGCTTGCAAAGAAGCGAGTAGAGCAATGAACACCGGTCATCTTGGTATCCAAATTGGTAACCATGTTGGCGAAAAAAATATGGACGATGAAGGCATATTAACGTTTCTTCAGCATTGTGCGGCGGAGAATATTCCGGTGTTTGTGCATCCTTGGGACATGATGGCAGCGAGTCGTACCAAGAAATATATGATGGGCTGGACAGTGGGAATGCCGGCTGAGAGCCAGTTATCGATCGTCTCGATGATCTTAGGTGGCGGCTTTGATCATGTGAGTAAAGACTTACGTATTTGTTTTGCGCATGGTGGCGGTTCATTCGCTTTTTTACTGGGACGTTTGGAAAACGCTTGGTTACATCGAGATATTGCCCGCGGTCACTCCCTGCATCCACCAAGTTATTACCTTGACCGTTTTTATTTGGATACTGCGGTATTTGACCATGATGCCTTGCATTTATTAGTACAAAAAATGGGCACGGAAAGATTAATGTTTGGCACTGATTATCCGTTCCCGTTAGGCGAGCAACAAATGGGGCAGTTGATCAAAACCGCACCGCAATTATCACCGAACGAACAACAATTATTATTGGCAACAAACGCCGAGAAATTTTTCAATTTGCCGATATAACTAGGCCGTAAGACGAGAAGAATATGAGTTTTGAAAATACGTTAGCATATGCACAGCAACAAGACAGCGATGATGCGCTGGCTAGTTATCGCGATAAATTTCATCACCCGGTGATCAACGGAAAAGAGGTGTTGTATTTCACCGGAAATTCCTTAGGGTTAGCGCCGAAATCGGCTAAATCATATGTCAATGCCGAGTTAGATGAGTGGGCAAAATGGGGAGTAGAAGGACACTTTCATGCAGCTAATCCTTGGGTTAGTTACCATGAAATATTAACCCCAGCGATGGCGGAAATTGTTGGTGCTAATCAATCGGAAGTGGTCTGTATGAATTCCTTGACCACTAACTTACATCTGCTGTTTGTTTCGTTTTATCGTCCAACGGCTAAGAAGTTTAAGATCATTAGTGAAGCAAAGATGTTTCCCTCAGATCGTTATTTACTGGAAACGCAAGTTAAGCACCATGGTTTTGAGCCAGATGAAGCGATTATTGAAATTGCGCCTCGTGAAGGCGAGCATTTGATCCGCGAGCAAGATATTTTAGCCGCAATTGACGAGCATAAAGACGAGCTCGCATTAGTGTTTTTTGGCGGTGTGAATTATTTTACCGGTCAGTTATTTGATATGGAAAAGCTCACCAAAGCAGCTCATGCAGTTGGCGCACTGGCGGGCTTTGATCTCGCTCATGCCGCAGGCAATATTCCAGTGAAGTTACATGATTGGGATGTTGATTTTGCCGCTTGGTGTACCTACAAATACATCAATGCCAGTGCTGGAAATGTTGGTGCTATTTTTGTCCATGATCGCCACGGTAATAATACCGAAACTCCAAGATTTGGCGGTTGGTGGGGCCATAATAAAGAACGTCGCTTTTTGATGGAAAATACCTTTGAACCTATGACAGGCGCCGAAGGCTGGCAGTTAAGTAACGTACCTATTATGGGCATGGCGGTATTAAAAGCATCGCTTGATATTTTTCATGACGTTGGTATCGAAAATTTGCGTAATAAGAGTATTAAGTTAACAGCATTTTTAGAATATGTTTTTAATGATATTGCAACGCAGTTCCCAAATATTCAGTTAGAGATCATTACGCCGACAGAGCCAGAGCTTCGTGGTTGTCAGTTGTCGGTGAAATTGATCGGTACCGATAAACGTTTCTTTTCGGCGTTAACTGATGCGGGCGTTATTGCTGATTTTCGCGAGCCTGATGTGGTGCGCTTGGCGCCAACGCCACTTTATAACAGTTTTGAAGATGTCTATCGATTCGGACAAATATTAAAATCTCTGTTAGCGGGGTGGCAAGCATGACAGATATGAATCAATCTATCGCCATCACAGGTGCAGGACCCGTCGGGGCATTGCTTGCGGTGATGTTAGCGAAAAAAGGTTACCAAGTTGATTTATTTGAGTCGCGACCTGATTCGCGAAAAACCAATATTTATCAAGGAAAATCAATTAACTTAGCGTTATCAGATCGCGGTTGGAAGGCGTTACAAGCGGTAGGCCTTGACGAGCAAATACGTCAACAAGCCATTCCTATGTATTGTCGTGTTATGCATGACGAACAAGGTAATTTAACGCGCTTGCCATATGGTAGTGACGGTCAGGCGATTTGGTCAGTGTCTCGTTCAGGCATCAATGAGCAGTTAATTGATATGGCGGAACATGAAGACAAAGTGAATATTCATTTTGGTCATCGCTTAAATCAATTAAATTTCGCTGATAATACCGCTGTGTATATTGATGACGATCATCATCAAAAAATTCATCAAAGTGATTTGATTTTTGGCGCTGATGGCGCATTTTCAAAAGTACGTCGTTTGATGCAGGAATTACCCAAACAACGCATCAGTTATAGTTTAGATTATATGCCGCAAAGCTATATGGAACTTTCAATCGCGGCAAATGAAGACGGCAGCCATAAGCTCGAGAAAAATGCCTTGCATATCTGGCCGCGTAAAGATTTTATGTTGATTGCTTTGCCTAACGTAGATGGCTCATTTACTTGTACCTTATTTATGAACCACGACGGTGAGTTATCCTTCAGTTCGCTCGATAACGAAGCGGATGTGCACGCGTTTTTCACGCGAAATTTTAGTGATGCCATGGCTCTGTTAGAAGATCCCATCGCAGACTTTTTATCGAAACAGCCATCGCCTTTGTGCTTAGTTCATATTTTTCCTTGGGTAGTGAATGACAGTGTTGCCCTGATCGGTGATGCGGCACATGCCATGGTGCCATTTTATGGTCAAGGCATGAATTGTGGATTTGAAGACTGCCGTATTCTTAGTGAACTCATCGAGCAACATCAGCATCAATGGCCGGCGATTTTAGCGGCCTATCAAGATGAAAGAAAAGCGAATGGGGATGCGATTATCGAATTAGCCAAACGTAATTTTATTGAAATGAGTGATTTGTCTGGTGAAGCGAGCTTTTTGTTGCGTAAAAAAATTGAAGCAAATTTTCATCAAATGCAGCCAGAGCTTTGGGTTCCTCTGTATTCTATGGTGACATTTTCTCCTGATCTACCTTATAAACAGGCATTAGCTATCGGCGATATTCAAAAGGAAATTATGGATGAAATCATGCAAATGCCAGATATAGCCGAGCAATGGCAAGAGCCTTATGTTTATGACAAATTATTGAAACTGGCTAAACAAAAACTGCCATCACAAGGAGTTAACTAATGAACTGCCCTTATCACAGTGATAAACAAAGTGAAAATTATCGTGCCATGGAAGAAGGCATACATACCGACTTTAAGGACGATATGTCTTATGGTGATTATTTGTGTTTAGAGCAAGTGTTGAGTGCACAAAAGCCATTATCTAATCAACACGATGAAATGTTATTTATTACTATTCATCAAGCGAGTGAATTGTGGTTAAAGCTTGCTGGTCATGAGTTGTCTGCGGCGATAGATAATATTCACCAAGGGGATTTTGGCCATGCGTTTAAAGTTATTTCTCGGGTGAAGCAGATATTTAATCAACTTACTCAATCTTGGCAAATTTTGTCGACTTTAACGCCAGTCGATTACTTAAAATTTCGTGATGCGTTAGGCCATTCATCAGGTTTTCAATCATATGGTTATCGCAAGCTTGAGTTTTTACTAGGTAATAAAAATGCCGCGTTACTTGAGGTTCATCGCGCAAATCCGAGTGCATTTAATGAATTAAGCCATGTACTTGAGGCGCCGAGCTTGTATGACGTGGTGATCCAATTATTAGCTGATAAGGGCATGAAGATTGATGCCAGTGTATTAGAACGTGACTTTTCAAAACCCTATGTGAAAAACGAGTCAGTATTAAAAGCGTGGTTGCAAGTGTATCGCTCAGCAGATCAGTATTTTGAGTTATATGAGTTAGCAGAAAAGTTGATTGATATCGAAGATGCATTTCAACAATGGCGCTTTAAACACATGTATACCGTGCAACGGATCATAGGCAATAAAACTGGTACCGGCGGCTCGTCGGGAGTGAGTTTTCTTAAGAAAGCGTTAGATATCAGTTTCTTCCCTGAATTATTTGATTTGCGCACACATCTATAGTTAAAGTTGGGTCGTTTTTTATTGGAATTAGTAGCCGGCAATGCCGGCTACTTTTTGTCTAAAATACTGGATTAATTTTTCTGTTAACAATATATTAACGAAATTAATTGATGTCACACCGCTAGGAGTAGATAAGATGATGTGCAAAAAACCATTAATCACCCTGTTGCTAATTTCGGGATTAGCGACACTCGCAGCTTGTGGTGGTGGCGGAGGCGGTAAAAGTACACCGCCATTAAATTTAGGTAATGGTGGTAGCAACACAAACGATAGCTATACGTGGAAGATGGGGGAATTTACCCCGTACAATGAGTTAGCAAGAAAGTGCGCCGCAAATGGTTCAGGCTCAGAGTTAGTAGAAAAACTATGGCAGCGCTCGTACAGCAATGATACTTACCTTTGGTATGACGAAATTCCCGATCAAGATCCTGCGCCTTATAGCGTGCTTGATTATTTTGATACGCTAATAACCAGTGAACGAACACCTTCTGGCAAATTAAAAGATCAGTTTCATTTCACTATGTCGACCGATGAATGGAATAAATTGACCTCATCGGGAGAGTCGGTTGGTTATGGTTTTAATATCGCTATCACCCAAGGTGTGGATGTTGAACGAACGATTACCGTTACCTATTCCGAGCCTGATTCTCCAGCAATGGCTGCTAATGTTATCCGTGGTGCGAAGATTTTAGAAATTGACGGTGTCAGTGTTGCAGATGCCAATGATCAAGCGAGCATAGATGTGCTTAATCATGGTTTATTCCCAGAAGCAAACGGACAAGAAACAAAGTTTTTAGTCCGTGACTTAGGCGCTGAACAAACGAGAGAAGTGACATTAGCTGCGCAAACAATCGTTTCTGATCCTGTACCTATCGTTAATACTTTTGATGCCGGCAGCAGTAAAGTGGGTTATCTAGTATTTAACGACCATATTGCCACAGCAGAAAAGGGTTTATATGACGCATTCACCGAACTAGCGGCGCAAGATATTGATGAACTCATTATCGATTTTCGTTACAACGGTGGCGGCTATCTAGCGATTGCCAGTGAACTGGGCTATATGGTTGGTGGTCAACAGACTCAGGGTAAAGTGTTTGAAAAAACTATTTTTAATGATAAATACCCAACGAGAAATCCTGTTACTGGTCGCACCTTACAACCCACGCCGTTTTATAGCGAAACAGTTGGTTTAAAAAGTACGGTAATTTCAGCCGGTCTTGAATTACCAACAGTCAGCCTGTCTCGCGTATTTGTCTTAACGTCTGCGGGCACCTGTTCGGCGAGTGAAGCATTTATCAATGGTATGCGTGGTATTGATGTTGAAGTGATCCAAATTGGTTCAACTACCTGTGGTAAACCTTATGGTTTCTATGCAACGGATAACTGTGATACCACATATTTCACCGTGCAATTTAAAGGCGAGAATCATCAAGGTTTTGGTGACTATGCCGATGGTTTTAGCCCATCAACCAACCCAATGTTAGACACTGAAATTCAAGGCTGCCCCGTTGCTGATGATTTATCTAAGCCGTTGGGTGATGTTAGCGAAGGCATGTTGTCGAGTGCTATTTACTATCTTGAACACGGCAGTTGTCCTGAGGTTAACGCGTCACAGTCGTTAATGCGTGTCCAAGCACCATCGAGAGATATTATCGGTTCAGAATTTGTCGTACAAGATATGCGCGCGCGAACACGCTTCTCATCTAACCGAATTTTGACTAAATAAGCCCAGTCAAAAGATAACAAAATATTTCGATATCATATAAACTCATTCAGCAATTGAATGAGTTTATTTATTTTATGGATATTAGTAAAAGTCAGTTATCGATTAGTCATTTGAAAATGATCTGCGAGCTTGACCGTTGTGAAACGGTTAAAGAA
>JBNKXM010000040.1:0-9515 GCA_050300315.1 Thalassotalea sp.
TTAGCGCTGAATCAATGAACATTTTGGCCAGCGACATTACCGATTCACTGTTACGAAATGAACATGCCATCACTATACTCACTCGGATGCGACAAAAATCTAATTATCAATGGGAGCATGCGATCAACTGTGCCGTACTGATCTGCGGTTTTGCATTATATTTGGGCGTAAAAAAAGCCACAGTTCAAGAAATGACCCTCGGGGCATTATTACATGATGTTGGCACGGCAAAAGTTGCCAAAGCGATATTAGATAAAAACGGCTCGTTAACCGCGAACGAAATGTCTGTGGTAAAAAAACATGTATTTTGGGGAGTTGAACTTGCCAAGCGTGAAAGCTTTAATAATCCTATCATCACCGACATGATTGTTAATCATCATGAACGCATTGATGGCTCAGGTTACCCGAGAGGAATAGCCGATAATAAATTATCAAAATTATCTCGAATGATAGCCATTATCGATGTTTATGATGCCATGACTGGCGATAGACCCTATAAAGCCAGTCAATTACCTCAGGCAGTATTAGCTTATTTATTAAAAGAAAAGCAGAAATTTGATCCTGAACTTGTTCAACAATTTATTAAATATATTGGCATTCATCCAGTGGGATCGTTAGTTAAGTTATCCAATGATAAACTAGCGGTTATCATTGAGGGAAATCGTGTTGAACCGTTAAAACCAAAAATCAAAGTGATATATAGCCTTAAACTTAACACCTATACCAAGCCCGTCGACTACGATTTAACGCAAGAAGACTTCACGATTATTACCTCAGTACAACCAAGTGATTATCAAATTAACCTAAATAAAGTCATTCGAGACATCATCACTTAAGCTAGGCTAAATTTAACCAATAAAAAAGCCACATCTGTTTTCACTTGATATGGCTTTTTTAACAGTAACGTGATTAATCAATACAGATTAATTAAATACCACGGTATTGTTTAACAAATTTTTCAATCGGCTGGCCGTTGCACTTAACGTTTCGAACATAGCCTTCTTGATGAGCCAGCACATGTAATCCTGACTTCACTGCTTGAAGACAAATTTGCGACTCATTAGCACGGTTTGCCGCATAAAAAGTCACTTGTTTTTGCTCGGCAATATCTTTTTGCTGACTACGCTGTTGCTGAGCAAATGTTTTTATTGATAAACCATTACAAACGATATCTTTGGTGAAATAACTATACTTACCACCTAATTGCTTACCATAAGATAACGCAGCTGAATAACCTTGATTAGCAGCAATAACACACAATTGGCTATCAAGTGAATCATCAGCAGTATAAAATTGTGCATCGGTATTTTCCGCATGCGCAAAAGCGACAGATAAAACTAAAGACAAACCTAACATTAATTTTTTCATAACGACTCCAAAAGTAACTTGTTGCTGTCAGTTCAGCACGGCCGCCATCATACTGATCAAAAATAAATACACAACCAATAAATGCGTTTTAATTGTATTTTAATTGACCAATATCAAATTTTAAACAACATATTTACATTTAACAGAATAATAGTCGATATCTTCATTAATCTGACGATAAAAAAAAGCCGCTATCAAGATAGCGGCAAAACACAAGGGGGAAAGAAAAAATTGATATTAAATAGTCGAATGACGGTTAACAAAGCGAGAAATACCAACACCGTTACAGATCACTTCTTTAACGTCATAACGAACTTGCCCAGCAACCGCTTTTAACCCTTTATTTACTGCCGCTGCACATATTTTTGACTCTGTCGTGTCATCAGCAGGTTTGACTAGAATAGATTTCTTAACCGTTGCGACTTGTTTAACGGTTTGCTTAGCCGGTTGATAACTTTCAGCAAAAGCTCTTAATTTTTGACCGTTACACTCAATTACCGACATTACTTCAATATAATTATCGAACGTTTTTTTCAATTGTGCTTTCGCTGCATGAAAACCATTTTGTGCAGCTACAACGCAAACCTTACTTTCCAGCGATTGATCTAACGGCTTAAATTTCACATTTGCTGTTGATGCCATGACCGCTGTCGACACTAAAAATAAACCAATTGATGTAAGAACTTTTTTCATAACTACCTCTAAAACACAAAACAACTCGATTTAGAGTAATTATACTAAATAAAATTACACAATCAAGCTTTTTATGTAATTTTATTTCACAATTTGGTTACATGTAGCTTCAAAACGCATAAAAATGTAATTTAATTACCCAATAAATAGATTTTTTTGAAAATAAAAAACAAAAAAAGACCAGCATAACGCTGGTCTTTTAATTGACAATAACTACATTAGCTTAAATTAACTAAGGCATCATCATTTCCTGATCTGCGCCTTCTTTGTCAACCACTTCAGGGATCAAATCTTCTTTCGAAATACCTAACGCCAAAGCTACCGCACTGGCAACATAAATAGAAGAGTAAGTACCGACAAAAACACCAAACAACAATGCGGTTGCGAAACCATGGATCAATGCACCACCTTGATAAAATAACGCGACAAGTACTAATAACGTAGTGATCGAGGTGATAATCGTACGACTAAGCGTTTGTGTAAGTGAAATATCAATAATCTCACTCGGTCCGCCATCGCGTATTTTTCTAAAGTTTTCACGAATACGGTCTGAAACTACTATGGTATCGTTTAACGAATAACCAATAACAGCTAAGATCGCCGCAAGCACTGTTAAGTCAAATTCTAGCTGTAATACAGAGAATAAGCCTAAGGTTAATACTACGTCATGAAACAATGCGAACACTGAACCTAGTGCAAAACGCCATTCAAAGCGAAATGCAACATAAACTAAGATACAAATTAATGCCGTTAACATCGCAAGACCGCCCTGCTCAGTTAACTCATCACCGACACTGGCGCCAACAAACTCAATGCGGCGCATTTCCATTTCTTGACCAGTTCCCGTCTTAAGTAAGGCAATAATTTGATTACCTAGCATTTCCGCTTTTATGTCTTCGCGTTGAGCTAAGCGAATAATCACTTCACGCGAGCTACCGTATAACTGAACAACTGCGTCATCATAACCATTAGTGTCCATAATTTGACGAATTTGGTTAAGGTTGGCTGGTTGCTCAAACGCTACTTCGATTAAAGTACCACCGGTAAAATCTAGGCCAAAATTGAGCTTATTAACAAATAATGAGGCAAACGCTGCCAACATTAACAATAGACTAAAGATCATCGCAACTTTGCGATAACGCATAAACTCAATCGTTTCTTTCAACTTAAATAATCGCATGTTTTTTTATTCCTATATTGAAAGTTTTTCGAGACGCTTACCGCCCCAAATCGTATTGACAATCGTACGTGTACCAATAATCGCAGTGAACATCGAGGTGATGATACCGATTGACAAGGTGATCGCAAAACCTTTAATAGGCCCTGTGCCAACAGAAAATAAAATAAGCGCTGCAATTAATGTTGTGATGTTAGCATCTAAAATAGTTGAAAATGCGGCATCATAGCCTTGGTGAATCGCTTGCTGAACCGATTTACCTTCACGCAATTCTTCGCGTATCCGCTCGAAAATCAAGACATTAGCATCAACGGCCATACCAACGGTTAATACGATACCCGCCATACCTGGCAAGGTTAATGTAGCCCCTGGGATCATTGACATCACACCAACAATTAACACTAAGTTAGCGGTTAGAGCAATGTTAGCGACAAGACCAAATGCACGGTAGTAAATCAGCATAAAGATAAACACTAATGCAAAACCACCAACGATGGCTTGAAAACCTAATTCAACATTTTCAGCGCCAAGTGTCGGCCCAACGGTACGTTCTTCAACGATCTGAATAGGAGCAATCAAAGCACCAGCACGAAGTAATAACGCTAAGTTATGCGCTTCTTGTTGAGAGCCTGCCCCTGTGATTCTAAAGGTTTTACCTAAACGCGCTTGAATGGTGGCAACACTGATAATTTCTTCGTGTTTTTCAAAAATGGTATTGCCTTCGGCATCTAAACGATCCGTTGGTTTGTATTCGATAAAGACAGTTGCCATTGGCTTACCAATGTTATCTTTAGTTGCATTTGAAAACTTGCTGCCGCCTGGAGAATCTAGCGTGATATTAACTTGTGGACGAGAATATTCATCGAAACTCGAACCCGCATCAACAATATGATCGCCAGTAAGCATCACACGTTTTTTCAATAATGTTGGACGACCATTACGATCATACAATAATTGTGAGCTTGCTGGTACGCGGCCATTTAAAGCGCTACTTAAATCCCCTTCACTATCTACCATTCTAAACTCAATGGTTGCGGTAGCGTTTAAGATTTCCTTCGCTTTTGCTGTGTCTTGAACACCAGGTAATTCAATGATGATATTCTTTTGACCTTGGCGCTGTACTAAAGGCTCGGCAACCCCTAATTCATTGACACGATTACGAATAATAGTAATGTTTTGCTGTAGTGCATATTCTTTGAGCTCTTTCAATTTTTGCTCAGTGATAGTGGCAGATAACGTCAGTGTGTCTTCATTTTCAGCAAATAAAAAGTCGCGATAACGCTTTTCTAAATAACCCGTGGCTGTCGTTAGATCTTCTAATTTACGAAATTGAATATCTATGCTTTCACCGGTTTTTTTCACGCTACGGTAACGAATTTTCTCATTACGTAAATCTTGGCGGAAATCGCCAACCATGCCTTCTTGCGCTTTAACAATAGCTTCGTTCATGTTGACTTCCATGGTGAAACTAACCCCACCACTTAAGTCTAAGCCAAGTTTCATTGGCACACCGCCAAGATTAGCAAGCCACTCTGGTGTCGCCGGCGTTAAATTTAAAGCAACCGAATATTTTTCGCCAAGTTCATTGTCTAACAAATCACGCGCTTTTAACTGATTCTCAGTATCTTTAAAACGCACTAACACTTGACCTTTTTCTAAAACGATACTTGAAAAATCAATATTTTGATCACCAAGTTGTGATTTAACCGCATCAAGAGTCGCAGCATCAGCCTCTACGCCTCTTAACCCTGACAGTTGCACCGCTGGGTCTTCACCATATAGATTAGGCAATGCATACAGCCCGCCTATCGCTACAACAAAGAACACTAACAGTGTTTTCCATAATGGAGACTTGTTTAACACAATACATCCTTAACTATTTTTTATTGCTTAATAACACAAAACCGCAACAAAAATTGCGGTTTTACGTGTATATCGATTATAAGTTTTTCATGGTGCCTTTAGGAAGTACGGCGTTGACTGCGCCCTTCTGCACAGTAACCTCAGTACCTTCAGCTATGCTGATAACAATAAAGTCTTTATCATCTGACACTTTAGTGATTTTCCCTACTAAGCCGCCTTGTGTTAGCACTTCATCACCTTTTGATAATGCCGCCATTAAGCCTTTATGCTCTTTAACACGCTTGGCTTGTGGGCGGTAAATCATAAAATAAAACACTAAACCAAAAACCAAAAGCATGATCACCATTTCCATTCCGCCACCTTGAGCTGCTGGCGCTGATGCTGCATGTGCTGTACCGATAAATAAACTCATAATTTCCTCTTATATTTCTTCTAATTTTAAAAATGTTTAAACTTGTTCACTGCCGGCGGCTAACGGTGGAACCGGTAAACCACGTAAGGCATAAAATTCTTCAACAAAGTCGTCTAACTTACCTTGCTCAATGGCGTCACGCAAACCTTTCATTACGCGTTGATAAAAACGTAAGTTATGTAAGGTATTTAGTTGTGCACCTAATATCTCGTTGCACTTATCTAAATGATGTAAATACGCGCGTGAATAATTTTTGCAGGTATAGCAATCACACTCACTATCTAACGGTCCTGTGTCTGTTTTATTTTTAGCATTACGTATTTTGACAACACCGTTGGTAACAAACAAATGACCATTTCTGGCATTACGGGTTGGCATCACACAATCAAACATGTCGATACCGCGGCGCACACCTTCTACTAAGTCTTCTGGTTTCCCTACTCCCATGAGATATCGGGGCTTATTTTCAGGGATCAAGGGGGTAGTATGATCTAATATCCGCACCATATCTTCTTTTGGTTCACCAACTGACAAGCCACCAATCGCATAGCCATCAAAATCTATCGCTTTTAAACCGGCAACCGACACTTCACGTAAATCTTCATACATGCCACCTTGGACAATACCAAACAAGGCATTCGGGTTTTCACCGTGGGCATCTTTACTGCGTTGTGCCCAGCGAAGCGATAATTCCATTGAATCTTTAGCTTCTTGATGAGTGGCGGGATACGGCGTACATTCATCAAAAATCATCACGATATCTGAGCCTAATTTCGCTTGTACTTCCATCGAGCGCTCAGGTGTTAACATAATTTTTTCACCGTTAACTGGCGAACTAAAACGCACACCTTCTTCAGTGATTTTGCGCATTGCGCCTAAGCTAAATACTTGAAAGCCACCCGAATCGGTTAAAATTGGCTTATCCCAGTTTATAAAATCATGCAGATCGCCATGTTGCTCAATAATATCAGTGCCTGGGCGCAACATTAAGTGAAAGGTATTGCCTAAGATGATTTCAGCGCCGATCTCTTTGATCTCTTCACTTTTCATGCCTTTCACTGTGCCATAAGTACCCACCGGCATAAACGCAGGTGTTTCCACCGTACCACGAGCAAAGGTTAATCGACCACGACGTGCTTTGCCGTCTTTGGCTAGCAATTGATATTGCATTGCTTTTTTAGGTGTTTCATTCATATTTTAGTTCCTTACCTACCAGCGAAACAGGCCAGCGGTTTAGTGATCATCGTGCTTTGGGTTACTCGCTATCTTTCTTGGTAAGAAACATAGCGTCACCGTAACTAAAGAAACGATATTTTTCGGCAACAGCATGTTGATATGCTGTCATGATATTGTCATAGCCAGCAAACGCGCTGACTAGCATTAATAATGTCGACTCAGATAAATGAAAATTGGTGATCAAGGCATCAATCACTTCAAACTGATATCCAGGGGTAATAAAGATGTCGGTATCACCATAAAATGCCTGCAATGGCAGACCTTTCGATTTCGCATCTTTTGCTGCACTTTCAACAGAACGTACCGAAGTGGTACCAACAGCAATCACTCGCCCGCCATTGGCTTTGGTTTGCTTGATTTGCTCAACCACCTCAGCTGGCACTTCAACGTATTCGGCATGCATCACGTGATCGGCTATCTCATCAACACGCACTGGTTGAAACGTGCCTGCACCAACATGCAAGGTAACAAATGCTAATTTTGCCCCTTTACGCTCAATTTCTGCTAATAATTGTTGATCAAAATGAAGGCCGGCAGTTGGTGCGGCTACCGCACCCGGTTTTTCATTATATACAGTTTGGTAACGCTCTTTATCGCTGTCTTCATCTGGACGGTCAATATAAGGCGGCAATGGCATATGCCCAATCTCTTCAAGCATAGCCAAGACATTTTGCTGCGCGTCAATTTCAAGTTCAAACAAGGCATCGTGACGGGCAACCATAGTCGCTTCAATTTTACCTTCTAACAGTAAACGGGTACCGACCTTAGGCGATTTACTGGCACGGACATGCGCTAAAAAACGTTTATCATCTAAAATACGCTCAACCAAGACCTCAAGCTTACCACCACTGGCTTTTTGCCCGTACATGCGAGCGGGGATCACTCTTGTGTTATTAAAAATCAGCAGATCACCGGCATTAATCTGGTCAAGAATATCGACAAATGAGCGATCTTGAATATCGCCGCTATTACCATCAAGCGTCATCAAACGGCTGGCAGTGCGGTTTTCTTTAGGATAACGAGCTATCAGCTCTTCGGGTAATGTGAACGAGAAATCGGCAACACGCATGATATTTATAAAGACATTTACTCAGTGAAAAACCGCGTAATTTTAGAGATCAGCGTAGCGAATAGCAAGTAAAACTCGGCGCACCGCAATGTTTAGCTCATTATCACTGATATTTATGCTGACCATCATCAAAATATTTTCCACCAAGATCATGATATTATCGTATGCTATCGTCATGACACCTTATTAAGTAGATATCTATGAGTCAAACGAATAAAGCACTGATCCACGCGATCACCAAAACCATCTTAAATGGTTTCGCTCGCCATATTTATATTTTCAGTGAACTCACTCGTTCGGCGCAACAACGCTTTGAGCAATGTCAATGGCAAGCTATTCAAGATGCGGCAAGAGAACGTACCGACTATTTTGATAAACGGGTGGAAGAAACCTTAGTTACCCTCAAACAAGATTTTGCCATTAGTGAACTTGACGAGCCATTGTGGAAAGCGGTGAAGTGCTGCTATATCAAATTGTTAGACCAACATCCACAAGCAGAATTAGCAGAAAGTTTCTATAACTCGGTTTTTTGTCATTTGTTTGAGCGCAAGTATTATCATAATGATTTTATTTTTGTCGAGTCGGGACAAAGTAACATTAATGATATCGCCCATCCGCCAATTTATACCCGCTACTCCCCTGCCGAACTCGGTTTACGAAAAACCATCAACGCGATTGTAGCCAAAGCAAATTTTCATTTAACGTTTCCGCAACTAAAAGCAGAACTCAATGCGTTATTACGGGTTTTTCGCCAGCAACCGAATTTGCAACAATATCAGTTAAGCGATCTACAAATTGATATTCTCGATTTTACCTTTTACCGCAATAAAGGGGCGTATATTATTGGCCGAGTACTAACACCAAGCGGCGAAACCCCATTTATTGTGCCAATAACCATAGATAAGCACCGTGGTCTGCACCTTGATGCTTTATTAACCGACCAAGAAAATATGGCGGTGGTTTTTGGTTTTGCCCGCTCGTATTTTTTCGTTGATTGCTTATATCCACAAGCATTAGTGAATTTTTTACGCCGGCTGATCCCCCATAAAACCCGCGCCGATCTTTATTCGGCAATCGGATTTCATAAACAAGGGAAAACACAATTTTATCGTGACTTTCTCCATCACCTCGCCAATAGTGACGATCAGTTCCAGCTCGCCGATGGTATCAAGGGTATGGTGATGTCGGTATTTACCCTGCCGTCGTATCCATATGTTTTTAAAATCATTAAAGACAAGTTTTCGCCAAGCAAACGGGTCACCAAAAAAGATGTCAAATCAAAGTATCGCTTGGTTAAACTGCATGACAGGGTTGGTCGAATGGCCGATACCATGGAGTACTCTGAGGTAGCATTTCCAAAATCTAGGTTCTCACAAGAACTACTTGATGAGCTACTCAATGTCGCACCATCAATCATTCGTTTTGAAGATGATTTAGTGATTATCGAACATTTGTATATTGAGCGCCGAATGACACCGCTCAATATCTACTTAGCACAAGCAAACGACGAGCAAATCGAGCAAGCGATGTTTGGTTATGGCGAAGCAATCAAACAACTGATCGCCCACACAACACGAAGTTTCAGTCCACAATTTGTATAGAAAGATTCTGGCATGGATCCACTGTCATCGGACCATATCCCATGCTCCATGCCGACAGGCTTGCGATCGACCAGAGTACCACCCAGAATCACACAA
>JBNKXM010000041.1:0-9397 GCA_050300315.1 Thalassotalea sp.
CAAGGGACACATAAAGGCCCTTTTTCAGCAAACGCGCTGCAATGTGAAACTTGCCATGGCCCAGTTGGAAATCACGACATTAAGCGATTACGAAAAGGTAAAAAAAGAGATGAAATGATCGCATTTCGTCGCAATGAAGCTATTCCAGTCGAACAAAAAAATGCCATTTGCTTAGGGTGTCATCAAAAAAACAGTGTTAGTCACTGGCAAGGCAGTGAGCATCAAGTCAATGATATTGCTTGTAATGACTGTCATCAAATTCACACCAGTAACGACGGTATGGTAGATAAGACCGCACAAGTTAAGCGCTGTGGTTCATGCCATATTAGTGCAAAACAGGCGAACCATAAGGCATCACATCATCCACTTGCAGACGGTCAAATGGGATGCTCAGACTGTCATCGCCCTCATGATGCGAATGCTGACGCTCTGTTGATTGGCGACCAAGTCAACGAAACCTGTTATCAATGCCATGCAGAAAAAAGAGGGCCATTTTTATGGCAACACCAACCGGTCACTGATAGCTGTATTAATTGCCATCAACCACACGGTAGCAATCATCAAAACATGCTGACACAACGCGCTCCTTTTTTATGTCAGTCCTGTCATAGCTCAGCAGGTCACGTCAGTTTCACAGCCAATAATGATAACTTATTAACCGGTAGCAGGCCTTCAGCATTTTTAGTGGGTCGTAGCTGTGCAAATTGTCATTCACAAATACATGGCTCTAATCACCCTGCGGGGTCGAGATTACAACGCTAATGGCTAAGGAGAGAACAGTGTTCAATAAAACTATTGTGACAAAAGCGCATAACGCTTGTTTGATCATGTCATTGATGAATTCTTTCCTTATCGCCCATGCCAGCCAGCCTCAAACGGTAAGTAATAACGCTAATACACAAGTAGATACCAGCGGCTGGCTATGTGAATACTGTCCAAAATCATCTGGCGCTGACATTGAGCTAACGTTAGCGACAGCATGGTTATCCAATAAAGATTATCGTTTCAGCCACCTTAATGGCTTCGATGATAAGGCAAATATCTTGCTTTCTGGCTCTGTTGATTATCAAAATGACGAAGGGCAATACCTAAAATTCAATCTCCAAAATGCACTACTTGATTCATTGTATTCTCAACTTTTATTTGGTGAATATGGTCGTTATAAAATAGCCTTTAATTACCAAGAACTACCAATAAGGCAACAAAATGGCCTAGTCAGTCCCTATCAAATGATAAGTTATCAACAACTTGTTTTACCTGATAATTGGCAATTACTTACAGGAACAGAAAATCAAATTAACAGTCAGCAATGGCAACGGTATCAAAGCGGAGCAGACTGGCGAAAAATGAAATTGGCCATGCAAAATATCAAAGCCCGTCACTGTTTGATTATCATTTGAAAGTACAACGGATAGAGAAATCAGGTATTAAAGAATTTTCCGCCGCGCAAATACTCAATGCCACTTATCTGCCGTTACCCTTTGATCAGCAAATCGACCAACTTAATACTAATGTCAGTTACCAAGGTAATAATTGGCAGGCGAGTTTAGGCTACCAGCTCTCGGTTTTTGAAAATACTTATGATGCGTTGACTTATCAAATCCCCTATCTCGCTTATCCCAATGGTGATGCATTTAATCAGTTAGCAACAGAGCCAGACAATAGCGCTTATAAAGTAAATTTCGATATCAATTATCAATTCCTTAGCCAAAGCTGGATGAAATTTCATGCCGCTACAGGTCAAATGAAGCAAGAGAATAGCTTATTAACAGGCAATGTTTTAGCAACCTCAATTCCATTAGCAGACGTTAACGCTACCACAGATACTAAAGATGTTTCGCTACGACTTTATTCACGCATCGATAACAGTTTTGCACTGCGTGGTAACTATCAGTTTCATCAGCAAGACAATAACAGTAAACAGCTAAGCATTATTCCTATAGTATTAGACGGTTTTAGTAGTAATGAAATTACTAGCCCTCAATATGATTATCGTCGCAATAAGCTAACACTCGCTGGCTATTGGCGCTTTGGCGATAACCAAAGAGCCAGTATCGAGTTGCGACAAGACAAATACCGTCGCTCAGACACTCGAGTTGAACAGACCAATAATAAAGGTATTAGCGCAAACCTTGGTCTGCATGACAACAATGATTTGCAGTTAAATATCAGCGCGTCTTATTTCAAACGGGACGCCGAGCAATTTCATGCCATTGATCCATTGAATATCAAAGAGAATCCATTAATGCGTCGCTATAACTTAGCCGACAGAAAAGAACAAAAACTGTCTTTTTTCATCACGCATAGCTATGGCGATAATATCAGCGGGACATTTAGCGCCAATCTGACAAACCATGATTACCAAGAAAATACCCTTGGTATGCAGAAAAATCATCAACTCGATTATGGTGTCGACATCAACTGGTTCCAAGATAATACTAACCTAGCCATCTTCTATCATCGCGATCGCGTTAACAGCAATTTTAACGTCAACCAAGGGTTATATAGCCTTGATTGGACAGGTAATAGCCATGATAACGTCACCACTTTTGGACTAGAGCTCGCCGCCAAGAAACTATGGCAAGACCGTGGTAAATTATCTTTATCGGCAGTGACCGCTGACGGCAACAGTGATTATGGTATTTCCGGCAGTCGTTTTAATACGGTATTTCCTAGTATAAATAGCCGATGGACACATATCGAGCTGAGCGTTAACTATCAACTATCAACACAATGGCGAACTAAGCTCAGCCTACAATTAGATAAGTTTAACAGTGACGATTATGCGCTAAGTAATGAATCACCATTAGCAGCCAGTAATTTAATAACCTTAGCAGCAAGTAGCTATAATTATCACCTTGACTATGCTTTACTTAGTTTTACTTATGAGTTTCCAAACTAGCTTTGACCAACAAAAGAACAATAATAGCGGGAATATAGTATGAAAATTAGCTTTACCTCGATGATTTACTTAGGGTTAATCTATCTATTCAGCGGATTAGTTTTGGCCAATCAATTGCCAAGCTACATCAGTGAATGTATGGATTGCCATGGTGTTGATGGCATCAGTCAGCATAGCCAAATGCCAAGCATTGCTGGCGCTTCAACAACCTATATTGAAGGAACAATGTTCGCTTACCTAGATGGTTTGCGACCAGCGGTTGAGTCTAAATACTTCTTTGGTGATACCAGCCGTGCAAGCACGGATATGAAAAAAATCGCCGAACAATTAACAGAAGCGCAAATTGCAGAAATCGCCAAATATTTCGCAAAAAAGCCGTTTGTCGCAGCCAAACAAGAGTTTAATGCCGAGCTTGCCGCTAAAGGTAAAACATTACACGATAGCAAGTGCGAAAAATGTCATCAGCAAGCTGGTGCTCTAGCAGAAGATGATGCAGGTATTCTTGCGGGACAAGATAAAAAATATCTCGACTTAACGATGAAACATATTCTTGATGGTTCCCGCGATGCAGGCCGAACAATGCGCCAGAAATTAGCCCAGTTAAAAGAAGATGAATGGCAAGCATTACTTGAGTTTTATGCCAGTAAGCAATAACCCAATTTATATGGCTTTACTCGTTTCTAGCTAAACAATGACATGTGCAATAAAAAAACACGCTAGCAATACTTGTTAGCGTGTAATATTTATTTACATTCGGTTTGAATATATTCATTGAACCCTACTATTTAAGCTACTACATTAATACCAATGAAAATATTAACATTAAATTAACAACTCTATCATCATAACCAATAATAGCTCAAGGAGCCCTCATGAAACATATTAACAACCTGTTTGTCGCCAGCGCATTAGCTCTCGCCATTCAAGGATGCAGCACAGAAGCAACTGTTAGCACTTCTGATGCAAAAGAAGCATCTGTCATTAGTAAAACACAAGATACGGCCGAATTAGCACTTGAAAAGTACACTTTAGCAAATGGTTTAGAAGTGGTGCTTCATCAAGATAAATCCGACCCAGTCGTTGCTGTCGCTATCCAATATCATGTTGGTTCAAACCGAGAAAAATTGGGTCGTACCGGTTTTGCGCACTTTTTTGAACACATGTTATTTCAAAATTCTGAGCATGTGGGTGCAGGCAATTTCATCAAAAATATTGGTAACATGGGCGGCACGTTAAATGGGGGCACTTGGCAAGACGGTACGATTTACTACGAAGTATTTCCTCATGATGCATTAGAGAAAGTGTTATGGATGGAATCTGATCGCATGGGCTATTTCATTAATACCGTGACCCAAGAAGGCTTAGAAAATGAAAAGCAAGTGGTTAAGAATGAGAAACGCCAAAGCGTCGACAACCGTCCATATGGTCATACCGAGTATGTGACGCTAAAAGCGCTTTATCCAAAAGGACACCCTTATAGCTGGGATGTCATCGGTAGCTTAGAAGATTTACAAAATGCAACGTTAGAAGATGTTCGTGAGTTCTATCAAAAATGGTATGGTGTTAATAACGCTACGTTAGTGCTCGCGGGTGATTTTGACAATGCACAAGCCAAAGCCTGGATAAATAAATACTTCGGTGAGCTTGAACCGCGTGGAGATGTCACACCACTACCCGCAATGCCAGTCGTAATCAAAGAAAGCCAATCGTTATATCACGAAGATAACTTTGCGACATTACCCGAATTAACCATCACCCTGCCAACGGTAGAAAAATATCAAAAAGACGCCTATGCCCTTGAGGTATTAGCCGAATTGCTTGCCGACGGCAAAGATAGTGTGCTTTATAAACACATAGTCGAGCAAGACAAATTAGCTCCATCTGTCAGTGCTCGCAACGATAGCGCCGAGTTAGCAGGGACATTTTCATTACGTGTTAGAGCATTTAACGATGTCGATCTCGATAATGTCAAAAAGAGCATAGATAATGCGCTGCAACAATTTGCTGACCAAGGTTTTACCGACGAGCAACTCAAGCGCATCATGACTAAACGCGAAACCGCATTTTATGGAGAGCTAACGAGCGTTTTTAATAAAGCATCGACCATAGCACAACACAATGAGTTCGCCGGTGATCCTTCATTAGTCACCAAAGAAATTGAACGTTATCGAGCGGTAACCCGTCAAGATATTATGGCGGTATTTAACAAGTATGTTTTCAATAAAAACTATATCGCCACAAGCTTTGTTCCAAAAGGTAAGCAAGCATTAGCGCTTAATGGCGCAATAAAAGCTGATGTGGTTGAAGAGAAAATAGTGCAAGGTGCAGAACAAAAAATGGCTGCCGCTGCAGAGCCAAAAGCATTAGCGCCAGTACCACAGTCACCTTCATCTTTTGATCGTTCAATTGTGCCTGCCGATAGCCAATTAAACCCAGTAAAATTACCAGACGTTAAAGCAAGCCAACTTGATAACGGCTTGACCGTTTTATCAATTGAGCATAACGAACTGCCACTGGTGTCGTTCTCGATCAGAATAAAAGGTGGTCATACGCTTGATCCCGAAGGAAAAGATGGTGTTGCCAATTTACTTACCTCGATCATGATGGAAGGCACAAAAACTAAGACCCCTCAGCAACTTGAAAAAGCACTCGGTGAGATTGGCGCCGAACTAAAATTCACCACCAGTGATGAATATATTACGCTTTACGGTAGTGCTCTGGCTAAAAATTACCAACAAGCAATGGCATTAGCACAAGAAATTTTGCTTGAACCTCGTTGGGATGAATCACAATGGCAAAGAATTAAACAAGAAACCAAAGCGCAAATTCAGCAGGCTAATGCCAACCCTAGCAGTATTGCGCAAAATGTTTATGCCAAATTACTCTACGGTGACTCAAGTAAATTGGCGACTCCGGTCACAGGCAGCCTAGCTTCAATTGAGACTATTTCACTCGATGATGTTAAACAATTCTATCAACAAAATATTGTTGCCGGTTTGACAACGGTGCACGTTGCTGGTGATGTCAAACAAGCGAGCGTGCTCGAAAGTGTTAAGCCACTAAAAAACCGTTTAAGTAGCGCTAGCGTTGAATTACCCGCAATGAAAGCCTTACCGACAATTGACAAGGCGCAAGTTTATTTTGTCGATGTCCCTGGCGCAAAACAGTCATTCTTAACTATTGGTAATCCTGCAATGAAGGCTGATGCTAACGACTATTATCAAGCCGTTGCCGTTAATCACAACTTAGGTGGCAGCTTTTCTGGGCAGTTGTTTCAAATATTAAGGTTACAAAAAGGCTATACTTACGGCGCCTACTCAGGGATCAGCCGAGAAAATGCCGGCGGATTATTCACGGCACGTTCCAGTGTTCGTTCAAACGTGACACTAGAATCATTGCAAACCTTTCGAGAAATCATGGCTAATTATGGCAAGGCATTTGATCAACAAGCATTAGACAATACAAAATCTGTGTTAAAAAAATCTAATAGCCGAGCATTTGAAACCACGAATAGCTTATTAGGCGTGTTGCAAAATATCAGTAGCTACGGGTTGGCCAACAACTATGTTGAGCACCAACAGCAAACACTTAATGACATGAGCTTAGCGCAAGCACAAGCAACGATAGCAAAATACATTAATCCTGAAAAAATGATCTATCTTGTCGTCGGTGATGCCAAAACTCAGTTACCTCGAATGAAAGAACTTGGCTTAGGCGAAGCGATTTTATTAGACCGAAACGGCGACAAAATTTAGTATTTCACCGTTAATTAGTAAGCATAAACAATAGTTTATGCTTACTTTATCTTAAATAAGTTTTACCGTTTTTGTTATTCCTGTTTAAACGACAAAATCCCTACCTGACCATTTGCGCCAGCAAATAAAAACAGAAAATCATTAGAGGCTAGGGTATAAAAACCTTTATCCTGCGCGCTAGTATTATTCTCTAATTTCTGCCAAGTTTGTCCTGCGTTGTACGAAATATCGTTTCCTGTTTTTCCTGTTGCGATACAGATAGCACCCTGACAGTCAATCGCAGTGCGTAAACCTCTTTCTCCAGCATCAACTTTTTGCCATTGACCATTTACTAAGGTTGCCATATTGGCGTATTTAGCTGGACGCTGCTGATAATCACCTCCAACAACGAAGGGCTGTTGTTTATTATTCAGGCCTAAACCATAACCACCAGCCGTTTGCGTTTCACTGTATATAGGAAGCGAAGAACGATGCCATGACTCACCATAATCATTACTTTGATAAACTGATGCAGAAAATCCACCAGTCGTTAACCAAGCTTTACCTGATTGACCAACAATTAACGTATTACCACTAGCAGCAAATGCCGCCTCTTTATCGAGTAACTTTGGCAATTTATCAATTGAGATCCGTCGCCAGGTTTTGCCTCCATCCTGCGTTTTTTTTACCACATAGTAACCGTCAACGGGATCTCCCATTAATAGCCCGGTATTTTTATCCCAAAACGCAATTGAATCAAAGAACCCGTTAGCGTCCTGATTTTGATAAAGTAAGGACCAAGTATCACCACCATCCTCTGTTTTATATAATACTGATTGCTCACCACTACCCACGCCCATAATGATTGCTGTGTGCTGGTCAAACAATGCAATATCGCGAAAATCAGTGTTCAACGCCATTTTAATCGACTTATCTTGCCAATGTTTACCACCATCTTGACTGACAAAGACACTGTTATTCGTTCCAGTAACCCAAAGTGACTGCCCTACTATTGCACTGCCTCTGAACGACGGCTGGCCTGACATTTGTACATGTTGCCATTGGGGGAGTTGTGCCATGGTTGTCGCATCACTTTGCGTTGCAACCATTGAACTTACAAAAACTAGCTGACTTAATAGCCATTGAATACGAGATTTCTTACTCATTATTTTTATCCATGGTAAATTTTTTGGAAAAACAGCTTCGCTACTATGGTACAAAAACATATTCATCACAACTAGTGAACAAAAATGCGTTTAAAATCATTGTAAATGCGTCAAATTTCAGTGATAGTATTATGATTAAAGAATGAGCTAGTTGGTTTTTTGCACCTCATATCGAATGTAATTATGCTACAAGTTGATGATAAAGTTATTGCAGATATCGCCCGTGGGTTTTCAGTACCCGCCCAGCCTAGCTTATTATTAGAGCTACAGCAGTTGATGGCAGCTGCAGAGCCCGATATTAATTTGATTGCCGATACCATCACTCATGACGTCGCTATTTCTGCCACTGTATTGAAAACCATTAATTCTCCCATCTACGGATTAGCGCGTTCAATATCAGATATTGGTAAAGCAACACGCTACATTGGTATCGACGGTATCCTGTTATTAGTCACTAATTGCTTATTGAAAAAAAGCTTCGAGCAAGACGCTTGTAGTATTGCGTTAGAAGAGTTTTGGCATAATGCCAACAATATAGCTGCCACCAGTGTTTTTATCGGTAAGTCCTTGAAAAAAGAGGTTTCTAACGACAAGTTATTCACACTCGGATTATTTCACGATTGTGGCATTCCGGTCATGGCCTCTAGGTATCAAGATTATACAGAAACATACGAACACGCGTTTAATACCCCGTCGGAAACACTTACCTCGATAGAAGATAGCGTTTATCAAGTTAACCACGCCACGTTAGGTTATTACGTAGCGTCTTCGTGGCGATTGCCAAAAGATATCTGCCAATTGATCTTATGTCATCATGACAGAGGCTTTCTCGATATCATCAACAACAGTGCATCGCAGTTTTATTTCGCTATTTTGAAAATGGCAGAAAATATTGTCCACAACCATAAGCACTTTAGAGATTCGGCTGACTGGCCATTTGTCAAAGACTCTATTTTTACCCTACTTAATATCGACGGCGAAGATTACCAAGATCTATTTGAAGACAGCGCAGAATTATTTAGCGAATAGTTGACTCTTTTAAATAGCTCGCCAACATGCTTTTTATTGATATCGATCAACTAACCTCAATAATTTACCAATATTATGCTTTAGTCGTATTGGCTAACCTGCCGATCAACGCGTATTATGTGATTTAAGTCACAAACACTAAGAATGGCAATCACAAGCATGGGAAGCATCCACAAATCGACATCATGTAACAAGGATGGTTTTATCTATATTCTACAACACAGCTTATTTAAAGATGTTGTGAAAGTAGGTCATAGTGCTCAAGATCCAGCACTTGTTGCCAAAGAACTATCACGTCAAATTAACCTACCGGGTGAATATTCGGTATTTTCGGCAGTCAAATGCCACGACAGTGAAGAGCTTAGCCAGACGATAAAAAACTCTATTGCCAGTTATCAAAGTGCGGGAGATTTTTACGAACTAGCGCCACAAATGGCATTACATATTATTAACCGTGATACGATGCGTATCCCAGTTGTGGTTAACACTAGCCCATATTAATCAAGGGGCTGTAATTCACGTAAATCATAACCTCATGATAGAAAAGGGAGACAGAAAGTCTCCCT
>JBNKXM010000042.1:0-9346 GCA_050300315.1 Thalassotalea sp.
GGATAAAATGACGGAATCTGCTGCCAATGCATTATTGAAAACCTTGGAAGAGCCAACGGCACATAGTTATATCATTTTGTTGGTGAGTGATGAGCAGCGTTTATTACCTACGATTATCAGCCGTTGTCGTCATGTTCAAATACGGCCGCCTGTTGGTGATGCGTTATTAAAAAATATTGGTCAGTCGAGTCAAGACGCCTTTGTCAATTTGACACACTTAGTTGAATTATCTGATGCTCAGCAATATCAAGCATATCGCGTTCTAGTCGATCGCTTTATTGATTATTTATTATCAGGTCAGCAACGCATGGCGTTACTCAGTTTATTATTAGAAAATGACAATAGCTTACGTTGGCTAGAAAAAATTACTGTTGATTTAGTGCGAAGTCGTTATCATTGGGTGGAATTATCGTTAGCTGAAACAAGAGAGCCTGTGTCGTTTACTGAATTTGTTAATGACAAACGCGATGCACTTTATCAGGTTTATCAACTGATTAATGGCTATAATAAACAAGTAGCCACATTAACTCAGGTTAATAAAGAGTTAGGTTTAGAAAAATTGCTTGTTGATATTCACCTTGCTATCAATACTTAGGAATAAATATGGAAAACTTGTATTTAGAATTTGTTACCGATCGAGATTTGTATTTGTCGTATATGCCGTTCGTTAAAAATGGCGGCTTATTTGTCAGAACGACTGAAAATTTTGACTTGGGTGACGATATTCAATTGCAAGTACTCTTACCTGACTCATTAGAGCCTTCAGAAGTGATTGGTAAGGTCTGTTGGTTAACGCCTATCGGTGTACAGCATGGTACTCCTGCAGGGATAGGTATTTCGTTTGTCGAAGATCCTGAAAATATGCGAAATCAAATAGAAAAAGCGATAGGGCGCCTGCTAAATTCTTCCGATCCGACATTAACCATGTAACTTCATTCGAAAGCATCATTTTCATCATCTTTAGGGGAATAATTTTTTGTTTATCGACTCTCATTGTCATTTAGATCGTCTCGATCTTGCAAGTTTTGACAATAATTTAGATAAAGTTGTCTTGGCGGCACAACAAGCCAGTGTGAAAAAAATGTTGTGTGTGAGTGTTACCTTAGATGATTTTCCATCCATGGTTGAGAAAACCGCTCAATATGACAATGTTTTGCTAACTTGTGGAACTCATCCACTTAACCAAGAAGATAAAACAGATCTTGATAAGTTAATCGCTTTAGCACAGCATCCTCGCGTAATAGCTGTTGGAGAAACTGGGTTAGATTACTTTTATGCGCCCGAAACTAAAGCGCTGCAGTTAGATTCATTTGAAAAGCATATCAAAGCCGCAATCACGTTAAATAAGCCACTGATCATTCACACTCGTGATGCGCAGCAAGACACATTGAACTTGCTTCGTCAGGAAAATGCCGCACAAGTAGGTGGCATATTGCATTGTTTTACCGAAACATGGGACATGGCTAAACAAGCAATAGAGATGGGGTTTTACATTTCTTTTTCAGGTATTGTTACTTTTAAAAATGCCAGCGCATTGCGAGAAGTTGCCAAACAAGTGCCCGATGATCGCATTTTGATTGAAACAGACGCACCTTACCTAGCGCCAGTGCCACACAGAGGGCAACAAAATCAACCAGCTTACGTTGTTGAAGTCGCTAAACATCTTGCCAGTATTCGTGGCCAATCTTTAGAGCATATCGCTAAAATAACAACGGATAATTTTAATCGTTTATTTAACCTCAGTTAAATTATCGCTGATATTTCCCTTATAATTTATTTTTGCTTTGGATAAAAACAGCCCGAAACTATAGGACTAGTTTCGGGCTCAGGGGATGGCTCAATATAGGAGATGAGCCGTGCGCTAATTAACAGGTTATGTTACTAAAACAATCAATAAATGTGCGAGCATCATTGGTCAATAATTAATCTGTAAAACTAATTGTAGTGCAAACTTAATGAAAAGCGAATAATATTTTAAAGTTTTTTAACGTCTTGATAATAAGAGGCTTTCTTTGTTTTTAATGGTTATTGTCTACAGTTAGCTAACGGTTTGTGAACTGGAAAGTAACAAGTTATGCACAGGTTTTTGCACTAGGCTTTATCATTAGGATCTGTATACTGCTAACTAGGATAATTTTTGACAGTTTTTCATTTTGTTAAATAAAATTTGGCTTAGCTTTTTCGTTATAGCGTTTCTTTGTGCAGGTTATCAATGGCTGGTATTAGATCAGTTGTTGATCTTTGAACAATTGGTCAATGCCATTTTTGATATGTCAAAAGTGACGGTTGATATCGCCATTGGTTTAATCGGTATCTTAAGCTTTTGGCTTGGCATGATGAAAATTGCCGAACATTCGGGCATTATGGAAAAAATTGCTACGGCAATATCGCCACTGTTTACTCGTTTAATGCCTGAATTACCAAAAGGCCATCCGGCAATTGGCTCAATGACGATGAACCTATCGGCAAATTTTTTGGGACTAGACAATGCAGCTACACCGCTTGGTTTAAAAGCGATGCAGGATCTTCAAAGCATAAATCCCAAAAAAGATACCGCCAGTAATGCCCAAATTCTATTTTTAGTATTAAACACCTCATCTGTGACCTTGTTTCCTATGGCGGTTTTTGTTTATCGCGCACAGCAGGGGGCAGCATCGCCAACGGATGTCTTTGTACCGATTATTTTGGCAACATTTGCGTCAACATTTGCGGGCTTACTCAGTGTCGCTTATGTACAGAAAATTAAATTAGCGAATACGATAGTCTTGGCGTATTTATTGTCAGTTGTTGCGTTAATTGCCAGCTTAGTCGTGTATTTTATGACGCTATCAGCGCAAGCATTGTCAGAACAATCTTCATTTCTTGGTAATTTTTTAATTTTTTCAACGTTATTGGCATTTTTACTGGTGGCGGCTCGCAAGGGAATTAATGTTTACGAGAGTTTCATTGAGGGCGCTAAGCAGGGCTTTGAAACCAGTGTAAAGCTTATCCCGTATTTATTAGCGATGTTGGTCGCTATCGGCGTTTTTAGAGCAAGCGGAGCGTTGGAGTTAATCATAGGCAGTATCCGAGCGCTTGTTCAATATTTTGGTTTTGATACGCGTTTTGTTGATGCGCTACCCACGGCGTTTATGAAACCGTTAAGTGGCTCTGGCTCGAGAGCTATGATGATTGAAGCGATGAATAATCATGGTGCTGATTCATTTGCTGGTCGCTTAGCATCAATAATGCAAGGCTCGACCGAAACGACATTCTATGTATTGGCGGTATATTTTGGCTCTGTAGGCATTAAGCATGCTCGTCATGCGGTAACCTGTGGCCTGATAGCTGATGTTGCTGGTATGAGCGCGGCAATCGCGGTTTGCTATTGGTTTTTTGGCTAATTCCCCATCACGTGTTTTCATTACTATTTATTCGTGTTTCTTACGCCAGTGTTAGTGCAAGTATTATGAATAGTACGCTATTTGTCGTTTGTTATCATTTGTTTAACGTTTTAACACGATAAACCATTCCTTTTATGTTGTTAAAGGAATCTCGCTGTTTGCTACAACTTTAGTTGAAATTGTCGACAATATTTTATCTGTTACCTTGACTAATTAATTAAAACGACTATGATTCGGCTATCAATAATTAATTGTCGACAATTTATGTCTATAGTAAATCCTCTTCAACCTCAAGCTATTACCACAGCAGATCGTGTTTTTGAGCAAATGCAATATGCGATTGTCGAAGGAAAGATCCCCGCTGGTAGTAAAATCAGTGAACCAGAGCTTGCTAAACAATTTGATATTAGCCGCTCAACGTTAAGAGAAGCGCTAAATCGACTTGAAAAATGTCACTTAATCGAAAGAAAAGCCAACGTTGGTTCACGGGTGGTAAATTGCACCATTGAAGGGTTATTAGAAATATATGTTGTTCGTGAAGCGCTCGAAGGCATGGCGTGTCGCCAAGCGGCAATAAACATGTCAGATGAAGAAATTGTCGACATGAAAGCAATGCTTAAACAACATGCCAGTGCCCAAGATCTGCAAGATGGCATTGCTTATTATCAAGAAGAAGGCGATCTGGATTTTCATTATCGAGTGATACTTGGCAGTCATAATCAACAATTAATCAACATTTTATGCGGTCAGTTATATCACCTGGTACGTCTGTATCGTATTCAATTTGGCATGAATAGTCCGCGAGCCTCGCGGGCATTTGATGAACATTCTCGCATTGTCGAAGCTATCGCTGATCGTGATGGTGAATTAGCCGAAATTCTCATGAGACGTCATATTGCGGCATCTCGTAAAAATATCGAAAAGAAAATAGCGCTCAAAGCAGCCCATTCAGCAACAGAGGACAAATAGTATGTCTGCATTATTATCTCCAGGAGCAAAATTTAGACAAGCTCTAGCAAACAATAAACCGCTTCAAGTGGTGGGAACCATCAACGCGTATTGCGCCATGATGGCAGAGCAATTAGGTCATCAAGCAATTTATTTGTCGGGTGGCGGTGTCGCTAACGCCTCTTATGGTTTACCTGATTTAGGCATGACGTCATTAAATGATGTTATTGCCGATGTACAGCGCATAACCTCGGCATCTAGCCTACCTTTGTTAGTTGACATTGATACCGGTTGGGGCGGCGCATTTAATATTGCTAAAACGATTCGAGATATGGAAAAAGCGGGTGCTGCTGCTGTTCACCTTGAAGATCAGGTCGCACAAAAACGTTGTGGCCATCGTCCAAATAAAGAAATTGTCTCAACGGATGAAATGGTTGATCGCATTAAAGCTGCTGTAGATGCTCGCACAGATCCTGATTTTTTCATTATGGCGCGTACCGATGCCTTTGCTCAAGAAGGCTTAGAAGCTGCGTTGGAAAGAGCTAAAGCTTATGTCGCTGCCGGTGCTGACGGTATCTTTGCCGAAGCGGTTAAAACAGAAGAACATTATCGTGCATTTACTGAAGCGTTAGATGTGCCAGTGTTAGCAAATATTACTGAGTTTGGGCAAACAGAATTGTGGAATAAAAAGCAATTAGGTGAATGGGGATGCGCTATGGTGCTGTATCCGCTTTCAGCATTTAGAGCCATGAATAAGGCGGCAGAGTCGGTATATAAAACCTTATTAACGGATGGCGATCAAAAAGCTGAGATTGATAACATGCAAACTCGCATGGAATTGTACGATTATCTTGGTTATCACGCTTATGAGCAAAAGTTAGATTCACTGTTTGCTGAAGGTAAAAATAAATAATCAATCGCCATCAAAAAAGACGCATAGCATATCGAGTTTAATAATAATTAGTGCAACGCGACTGACTAGGTAGTGACAAATTCAAAGTATAAAGAAATGAGGAAAGAATAATGGTTGATAAGAAATTAGGGGGCGCAGGCCTTCGAGGCCAAAGTGCCGGCGAAACTAAATTATGTACTGTGGGAAAATCAGGTAGTGGTTTAACGTATTGTGGTTATGATGTCTCTGATTTAGCGGATAATGCAACGTTTGAAGAAGTGGCTTATTTGCTGTTTAACGGTGAGTTACCAAATCAAGCCCAATTAGATACATACAAAACTGAATTGTTTGCGATGCGTGATTTACCACAGGCGTTAAAAGAAGTATTACAACGCATTCCTGCTGATGCTCATCCGATGGATGTCATGCGCACAGGTTGTTCATTTTTAGGTAATTTAGAGCCTGAGCTTGATTTTAGTCAGCAAAATCGCGCTGCTAACCGTTTACTGGCGGCATTTCCTGCGATCATGACTTATTGGTATCGCTTTACTCATGATAATGTTGAAATTGATTGTGTTACTGATGAAGACTCTATTGGTGGTCATTTCTTAAAATTATTAACGGGTAAAACACCGTCAGAATTGCATCGTAAAGTAATTGATGTCTCACTTATCTTATATGCCGAGCATGAATTTAATGCATCAACCTTTACCGCTCGCGTTTGTGCATCAACATTATCAGATATGTTTTCTTGTATTACTGGGGCTATTGGCTCATTGCGCGGCCTATTGCATGGTGGTGCCAATGAAGCGGCAATGGATATGATCCAAAAATTTGATTCGCCTGCTGATGCAAAAGAACAAATGGCAGGTATGCTTGAGCGTAAAGAAAAAATCATGGGCTTTGGTCATGCCGTTTATCGTACCTCAGATCCACGTAATGTGATCATTAAAAAATGGTCAGAAAAATTGGCGCATGAGTTTGGCAGCACCTTGTTGTATGACATCTCTGTTGCGTGTGAAGAGTATATGTGGGACACCAAAAAGCTTTTCTGTAATGCTGATTTCTTCCATGCATCGGCCTATCATTTTATGGGAATTCCAACGAAATTGTTTACGCCGATTTTTGTCTGCTCTCGTTTAACGGGTTGGGCGGCTCACGTAATGGAGCAACGCTCAAATAACCGTATTATTAGACCATCAGCCGACTATATTGGTGTTGAACCTCGTAAAGTTACACCAATCACTGAGCGATAGGCTATCTATCAAAACCTATAATTAATATTGGGGTACTTGTTTTGTTACGGGCAAGTATCCCTGATATTAACCGATAAATTTGTGGATTAAGTTATGAACTATGATCATCGCAAACCGCTTCCTGGTTACAGCCTAAATGGGGTAACTGTCGACTTTTTTGATACCCGTGCAGCGATAGAGTCAATTGAGCCAGGCAGCTATGCAAAACTTCCTTATACCTCACGCGTATTAGCTGAGCAATTGGTGCGCAAATGTGAGCCATCAGCGTTAACCGATGCGTTAAAACAAATTATTGGCAATAAACGCGATCTGGACTTTCCTTGGTATCCAGCACGTGTTGTTTGTCATGATATTTTAGGACAAACCGCGCTTGTTGATTTAGCAGGTCTGCGTGATGCAATTGCCGAGCAAGGCGGCGATCCGGCAAAAGTTAATCCTGTCGTGCCAACGCAATTAATTGTCGATCATTCGCTTGCCGTTGAACATGCTGGTTTTGATCCCGATGCATTTGAAAAAAATCGTGCGATTGAAGACAGACGTAATGAAGACAGATTTCATTTTATCGAATGGACTAAAACCGCCTTTAAAAATGTTGATGTTATTCCTGCGGGCAACGGCATTATGCATCAGATTAATCTGGAAAAAATGTCACCGGTTATCCAATTGCGAGACGGTGTTGCGTTTCCTGATACCTGTGTGGGTACCGACTCGCACACGCCGCATGTTGACGCCTTAGGTGTTATCGCTATTGGTGTTGGCGGTTTAGAAGCTGAAACGGTAATGTTAGGACGGCCTTCAATGATGCGCTTGCCTGATATTGTTGGGGTAAAACTGGTAGGCAAACGTCAGCCAGGCATCACGGCAACTGATATTGTATTAGCAATCACTGAATTTTTACGTAGCGAGAAAGTTGTCTCTAGCTATCTAGAGTTTTTTGGTGAAGGCACTGTTGATTTAACCATTGGCGATCGCGCAACCATTTCGAATATGACACCAGAATATGGCGCGTCTGCAGGTATGTTCTATATCGATCAGCAAACCATTGACTATTTAACATTAACAGGTCGAGAGCCAGAGCAAATTAAACTGGTTGAAGCCTACGCTAAACACACAGGGTTATGGGCAGACGATCTTAAAGACGCCGAATATGAACGTGTATTAACGTTTGATTTATCAAGTGTTGGTCGCAATATGGCTGGCCCTTCAAATCCGCACCGCAGATTAGCGACAGCCGATTTGGTTTCAAAAGGTATCGCTAAAGAGTTAGCTGCGTGTAAATCACAAGAGCAAGCAGGGCAAATGCCGGATGGTGCGGTGATCATTGCTGCTATCACCAGTTGTACCAATACCTCTAACCCTCGTAACGTAGTGGCAGCAGGACTTGTCGCTAAAAAAGCGAATGAGTTAGGCTTAGTGCGTAAACCTTGGGTTAAATCATCCTTTGCGCCAGGTTCTAAAGTTGCCAAGCTGTATCTAGAAGAATCAGGTTTATTACCTGAGATGGAAAAACTCGGCTTTGGTATCGTCGCATACGCCTGTACAACCTGTAATGGTATGTCAGGGGCGTTAGATCCTAAAATTCAGCAAGAAGTTATCGAGCGTGATTTGTATGCAACGGCAGTGTTATCGGGTAACCGTAACTTTGATGGACGTATTCATCCATACGCTAAGCAAGCATTTTTAGCATCACCACCATTAGTGGTCGCTTATGCGATTGCAGGAACGATACGCTTTGATATTGAGCAAGATATCTTAGGACAAGATCAACAAGGTAATAACATTACCCTAAAAGATATTTGGCCATCAGATGAAGAAATCGATGCTATCGTCAATCAGTTTGTTAAACCAGAGCAGTTTAACAAAGTGTATACACCAATGTTTGATTTAGGTGCATTTGAGCCAGCGGAGAGTCCATTATATGATTGGCGAGAAAAAAGTACTTATATTCGCCGACCGCCATATTGGGAAGGAGCGTTAGCAGGTGAACGTACCATGAAAGGTATGCGACCTCTTGCTGTGCTTGGCGATAATATTACGACCGATCATTTATCACCATCTAATGCTATTTTACTTGATAGTGCCGCTGGTGCTTACCTTGATAAAATGGGCTTACCAGAAGAAGACTTTAACTCTTATGCAACGCATCGTGGTGATCATTTAACCGCACAAAGAGCGACATTTGCTAACCCTAAGTTGTTTAATGAGATGTGCTTGGATGAGCATGGTCAAGTGAAGCAAGGTTCGCTTGCTCGCATTGAACCTGAAGGCGTTGAAAGTCGTATGTGGGAAGCGATTGAAACCTACATGGCGCGTAAACAGCCGCTGATCATTATTGCTGGTGCTGATTATGGTCAAGGTTCATCACGAGATTGGGCAGCAAAAGGTGTACGCTTAGCTGGCGTTGAAGTGATAGTTGCGGAAGGTTTTGAACGTATTCATCGTACTAACTTAATAGGTATGGGCGTGTTACCGCTGGAATTTATTAATGGCGATACGCGTAAAACCTATCAAATTGACGGTACTGAAACCTTTGATGTTGAAGGTACAACTGCGCCAGGTGGCTCGATGAAAGTTATCATGACCAGAACCAGTGGTGAGATGGTTACCATTCCCGTCAAGTGTCGACTCGATACCGCAGAAGAAGTTACGGTTCATGCGGCGGGTGGTGTATTGCAAAAGTTTGCTCAAGATTTTTTGCAGTCAAATGCATAGCTAATCTTCAGAGCATAAACCTAAAGTTTTAACTAATTAAAAAAAGCACCGTTAATGTGCTTTTTTTATCTCAGGTTCACAGGAGAAAACTATGACTGAGCAAGCGAAAAAACATTTGCCTCAGGTGAAAATTCCTGCCACGTACATGCGAGGAG
>JBNKXM010000043.1:0-9299 GCA_050300315.1 Thalassotalea sp.
AACAACAAGGTCAGCAATTCGAAGAAATTGTCTCACAAGCGAAGTTTAATAATGGCAAGCCGATGATTGTTGGCTTTGCTCGGCCTATCGATAAAGATGACGAGCGATTATCACCATATAAAGAAAGCCAAGCTAAACTTGGTATCAAGCAGGGGGAGCACTTGAGCTTTGCTTATAGATTAAGTGATTATCTTTATCAGCATTATCAATTATCTATCAATAGTGGCGGCTACGCCGCGGCATTTCTACTCGATCAAGGCTTTAGTCCCGACGATGGTTACCGAATAAAAGCGTATGCAGTGATAGGTGGTGCTATTGCTTGTTATCGGGATTTAGCAAACAGCCCCGCAAATTCGTTTTTACCGATGAAATGCCAAGATATCGATTATATCGGCGTAAATATTCGATCACTCTCTGAGTAACATTGAGCTAAGTAAGGGAGTTTAACGCGGTAACACGACAGTAAACGTTGCTCCTTGACCTAGTTCACTGTCAACGGTAATTGTTCCTTTCATCAATTCGATAAAGCGCTTAGAAATTGCTAGGCCTAAGCCAGTACCACTGAATTTTCTCGACTGGCCACTATCGACTTGTCTAAACTCGTCAAATATAAATTGCTGTTGTTCTTTTGACAAACCAATGCCCGTGTCTTTAATTTTAAAACTAATATCACTATCGCTACTGTCAATCGTTAACGAAATTTTACCGTCTTGGGTAAATTTGCAGGCGTTACTTAACAAATTTAATAACACTTGCTCAAGTTTTTGTTTATCTGTGGTGAAATGGGTTATTTGGGTGTTGATCTCGATAGTAAACTGATTACTGTTGCGCTGAGCTAACGGTTGAATGGTATCAATAAGTGCAATTTGCAGTTCTTCAATAGTCATTTCATTAAACGTTAATTCTATTTTACCCGCTTCTATTTTGGCTAGATCTAACAGGCTATTAATCATAAACAATAATCGTTGAGAATTTTTTGATATTTTGTCCATATCATCGATTAATTCAAAATTACCTGCTAACTCCAGTTCTTCAGTAACCAGTTCACCATAACCTATAATTGATTGAATTGGCGTGCGTAATTCATGACTCATGTTCGCCATAAATTCTGACTTATGTCGACTAGCGATGAGCGCTGTGTCACGTGCTTGAACGAGTTCATGGGTACGTATTTCCACTTCTTTTTCTAACTTGTCGCGGTGCGATTTTAGATCGCTGTCCTGTTGATTTAGCACTTCCATCATGCTGTTGTAATAACCAGCCATTTTTCTTATTTCTTTTGCGCCAGTGATCTCAGCATATAGATGTTCACCGGTAGCTTTTGCTTGTTTCATCGTTTGAGCAAGTTGCTCAAGTGGTGCGAACAATTTCGCGAGAGCAAAGTTAAGAATAATGCATAAGATCAGCACACAAATTGTGGCGATACTAGTGATGATGATCGCAACTCGTCGTTGAGACTGGCTAAGGCTCTTTTTACTGTAAATAACTTGGGCATAACCAATAATTTGCTCGGCCTGTGAGCCATTATCAGCATCAAGTTCAAACTCATTTTCTCCTTCATTTGGTGCGTTTGGTATTATTTTTATTGGTGATGAAATGAGCCAGTAATCGGCAGTTTCTAGCAGTATTTGCGTTTCTTTAATAGATGTCTTATCAAACGTTAAATCGCTCGGAAAGTGACCTTCAGAAATAAAAATGCTGTTATCATCTTGACGTAATGTTGTCGCTATTACCGATTGAAATCCCAAAACTTGGGTAATAGCGTCTTTTGCATTTTGGCTTGCACCAGACAATATTGGAAATACTGATTGCTTTGCCAATCCTTCTGTGATTTGAAAGGCATTTTTTAGCATTAACTGACGGGATTGCTGATTAACCCCCGCAGCAGTTACTATGCTAATAATAAGTGTCATTAACGAAATACCTGTGACGAGAAAGATAATCGCTTGGCTTCTAATACTTTTATTTGAATTAAATATACGCGTTAACAACATAGGTTTATTTAGTCACTATTTGGGAAACGTTAATGCAAAACCAGCTCTTTCATTCGCACTATACTTGTAGCCAAGATGGGCTGCGGTTCTTAAGTTTACAGCAAGGTTTACTTTTTCTAATGGCTTTACCAATGATGCGTTAGAGCCGCTTGCTATCTTTTTCATTAAACGCACCAGTTGAGTTCCCAGTAACTCATTATCTGGAATGGCAGAAAATAAAGCGCCTCGCTTGGCATGATTGGGTTTACTGGAAAATACCGCCATTTTATTTTCCCATGCTTTTTCTAAAATTACAGGAACTATCACCTTATCATTGGCGGTAATAGGATCGATTGGTAACCAAATAGCGGTGTGTTCTAAATTCCCTTGTTCAAAGACTTTACTGTAAGCTTCTACAGCTGTACGAATATCGTCAACTTTCTGTGCGTTAAAGGTTATTTTTCGTGCGAGTGCTTCTTGTCTCGCTATATCAACAATCCAAGTGGAAGCAGACGTGTATAACACAGTTACTGTGGTAACCTGTGGCGCCAGTGTTTTTAATGAATCGAATAGTACGCTTGGTGCCGCCATTAAACTCACGCCAGAAATTGCGCTAGGTGTTAATGGCAGAGCGCCAACCACCACTTGTTTTTCTTGGTATATTTGTTTTGCGATACGCATGCCTCGATTACCTAGCGCGATGACTTTATCTGTGGTAATTGTCTTAGCTATTGCTTCGGCATTAAATTCGTTTGGCAATTGCAGGTGGATGACATCACCGTTAAATTCTTTAGATATGCCTTGAATAATTTGCTCAAATATTTTGTCGTATGGGGCTTTTACGTTCGGATAAACCACAGTTAATTGCTCACCGTGAGCAAAAAGGCAGGTGCTGAGTAATATAAAGATTATAAATATACTATTGCGAGTCCAATGCACTTTATATTACATCTCATTGTTATTAGTACTTTTCCTAGTACAGATAATACCCATTTTTACTGTGTTAGTCGAACGGTAAATTAACTAGAGATAGAGTTTTTTTAGTTAATAAAACAAGGTGCATTGATCAATTTACTTTACGATTTTTCAAACGTTTGTTTGAATTATTCATGAGGTTTATGTTCAGTATCACGCTAACTGTATTAGTTTATTAGTGGATAATCTATTAGCTTAAAGCTAAGCGCACATAAAAATAGATAACGAACGTTTTAACGCATCGAAAGAGGAACTAGCCATGTTTAATAAAATTAACATTCCAGAAAATGGTGAACCAATCACTAGTGATAATGGACAATTAGTCGTTCCTAATAATCCGATAATTCCATTTATTGAAGGTGATGGCATCGGTGTTGATATCACGCCCGCAATGATTAATGTCGTCAATGCTGCAGTTAATAAAGCGTACGGAGGCGATCGACATATTGCTTGGATGGAAGTTTATGCTGGTGAAAAAGCAACACAGGAATATGACAGTGAAACCTGGTTACCAGATGAAACAATTGATGCGTTTAAGCAATATAAAGTGGGTATTAAAGGGCCATTAACGACGCCAGTTGGTGGCGGCATGCGTTCGCTAAATGTTGCACTACGCCAAGTACTCGATTTATATGTGTGTCAACGTCCTGTACAGTGGTTTCCTGGTGTGCCTAGTCCAGTAAAAAAACCTGCCGAAGTAAATATGGTAATTTTTAGAGAAAATTCTGAAGATGTTTATTCAGGTATTGAATTTAGTGCCGATTCACAAGATGCAAAAAAATTATTAGCATTTTTACAATCTGAGTTAAGTGTTAATAACATTCGTTTTACCGAACATTGTGGCTTAGGTATCAAACCTGTTTCAAAAGAAGGTTCTCAGCGCTTAGTGCGTAAAGCGATACAGTATGCAATTGATCATGATCGTTCATCCGTTACCTTAGTACACAAAGGTAATATTATGAAGTATACCGAAGGCGCTTTTAAGCAGTGGGGCTATGACATTGCTAAACAAGAATTTGATGCGCAAACGATAAATGGTGGTGCCTGGTGTCAAATTATTAATCCTAATAATGGTAAAGAGATCATTATTAAAGATGTGATTGCTGACTCAATGTTACAGCAAATGCTATTAAGACCAGCCGAATATAGTGTAATAGCAACGCTAAATTTAAATGGCGATTATTTATCCGATGCATTATCTGCACAAGTAGGTGGTATAGGTATCGCGCCGGGGGCTAATATCGGTGAGGAAGTTGCCATTTTTGAAGCTACACATGGTACAGCGCCTAAATATGCGGGCTTAAACAAAGTTAACCCAAGCTCTGTTATTTTGTCTGCTGAAATGATGTTGAGACATATTGGTTGGGTTGAAGCTGCTGATTTATTGCTAAATGGTATTTCTAAAGCGATTATGGCTAAAACCGTTACCTATGATTTTGCACGTTTAATGGACAATGCGACGTTAGTGTCATGTTCACAATTTGCTGATTGCATAATCGAGCAGATGTAACGTTAAAAGAAATAAAGGCGCATAAAAAAACACAGCGTAAAAGCTGTGTTTTTATTTGTTAAACGAATAAACGTTATTCGTTAGCGTCTTCTACATCACGAGGGGTAATGCTAGCCGCATGGTGTCCTTTAGGACCTGCATTTAATTCGTAATTTACGTCTTGGCCCGCTTTCAATGTACGGTAACCTTCCATTTGAATGGTAGAGTAATGAGCGAATATATCCTCACCACCATCTTCTGGACGAATAAAACCAAACCCTTTAGCGTTATTAAACCATTTAACTGTACCGTGAGCCATACATCAACTTCCTTCTAAAATCATCGGTAATTAGTTATGCTTCCCCAAAAAGCATTATCAACGTTCACTAAGTGACTAAAAAACAGTCACCTTTTAAATCGTAGATAATATCTTGAAATAGTCAAGTTAATTTCACAACAATTTAACAGTAAATTTAACTTATTTTCGCAAAATTGATGAAGCAAAGTTTGTTCGAACAGACTAATATAAAACTATGAGCAAGTGGAAAGAAATATTCGACAACCAAGAGGTTCTTGAAGAAGATGTTGTAGAGCAATATCAAAAACCTCCAATGTATAATGTGATCTTATTAAATGACGATTATACACCGATGGATTTTGTGGTTGATGTTTTACGTAAGTTTTTTAATATGACTGAAGAAAAAGCTACTGATATTATGTTAGACATACATTATAAAGGTAAGGGACGTTGTGGCACATATACTGCAGAAGTTGCAGAGACGAAAGTTAGTCAAGTATGTAATTATGCGTTAGAAAACCAGCACCCGTTAAAGTGCACTATGGAAAAAGCGTAATGTTACTAGGTTTTAATTTTGGAGTAGCCTATGTTAAATAAAGATTTAGAGATTTCCCTTAATATGGCCTTCCGTCAGGCAAAAGAATCTCGTCATGAATTTATGACGGTTGAGCACTTATTGTTAGCCTTACTTGATAACCCTTCTTCGATTGACGCACTCACGGCATGTGGTGCCGATATGAACAAGTTGCGTAAGGAGTTAATGGACTTTATTGGTGAAACAACACCTGTGATTCCAGTAGGAGAAGAAGAAAGAGAAACCCAACCTACGTTAGGTTTTCAACGAGTACTCCAACGCGCTGTTTTTCACGTGCAATCTTCAGGTAAAAGTGAAGTGAACGGTTCAAATGTCTTAGTAGCAATATTTAGTGAACAAGAATCTCAAGCGGCGTATTTCTTGAAAAAATCAGATATTAGTCGATTGGATATTGTTAACTATATTTCGCATGGTATCGCTAAAGTAGATAATAGTGAAAACCAACGCGGCATAGAAGAAGCAAGCCCTCAAGTTGAAGAAGAACCTAGAACGGTGGAAAATTTTGCCACTAATCTCAATGAAGAGGCAAGAAAGGGCAATATTGATCCGCTTATTGGCCGCGCAGATGAATTAGAACGAACTTTACAAGTATTGGGACGTCGTCGGAAAAATAATCCATTGTTTGTTGGTGAGGCAGGTGTTGGTAAAACGGCGATTGCTGAAGGTTTAGCAAATCTTATTGTGTCTAAAAATGTGCCTGAATTTTTAGCCGACACGACCATTTATTCGTTAGATATGGGCGCGTTGCTCGCGGGCACTAAATACCGTGGTGATTTTGAAAAACGCTTTAAGGCATTATTAAAAGAGTTAGAACAAGAAGGTAACGCGATACTTTTTGTTGACGAAATCCACACTATTATTGGTGCTGGAGCTGCATCAGGTGGAATGATGGATGCGTCCAACTTAATTAAACCGTTACTTTCTTCAGGTAAATTAAAATGTTTAGGTTCAACTACATATCAAGAATATCAAAGTATTTTTGAAAAAGATCGGGCATTAGCGCGTCGCTTCCAAAAAATTGATATTGCTGAACCAAGTGTTGATGATACCACTAAGATTTTATTAGGCTTGAAAGAAAAGTATGAAGCGCATCATGGTATTCGATATACCAATAAAGCGCTTAAAGCCGCGGCGAGATTGTCAGCTAAGTATATCAATGAACGCTTTTTACCGGATAAAGCAATCGATGTAATCGATGAAGCTGGGGCAAAACAAAAGCTTGTTGTTGCCGCTAAACGTAAAAAAGTGATTAACGATAACGATATAGAATCTATCGTAGCGAAAATTGCGCGTATCCCTGAGAAATCTGTGTCTTCTTCAGAAAAAGATAGCTTGAAGAACTTAGATCGTAATTTGAAATTGGTGGTATTTGGTCAAGACAAAGCGATCGATGAATTAAGCTCTGTTATTCGCTTGTCTCGAGCTGGCTTAGGCAGTGAAGAAAAACCTGTTGGGTCATTCTTATTTGCAGGTCCTACAGGGGTCGGTAAAACTGAAGTTACTCAGCAGTTAGCAAAAATACTAGGTGTAGAATTGCTAAGATACGATATGTCAGAATACATGGAAAAACATGCTGTCAGTCGTTTGATTGGTGCACCTCCAGGTTATGTTGGCTATGAACAAGGTGGCTTGTTAACCGATGCCGTATTAAAACATCCACATGCCGTTGTTTTATTAGATGAAATAGAGAAAGCACATCCCGATGTTTACAATATTTTATTGCAAGTGATGGATCATGGTACCTTGACGGATAACAATGGTCGTAAAGCCGATTTTAGAAATATCACGTTAGTATTAACGACAAATGCTGGTGTTCAAGAGACAACGCGTCAATCGATTGGCTTTAAACAACAAGACAACAGTCTTAATGCCATGGATGAAATTAATAAAGTGTTTTCTCCTGAATTTAGAAATCGTCTCGATAATATTGTTTGGTTTAATCACCTTAGTGATGAAGTTATCCAGCAAGTTGTTGATAAGTTTATTGTTGAGTTACAGGCGCAACTTGACGAGAAGGGCGTTTCACTAGAATTAACCCAGGATGCTAAAAAATGGTTGGCAGAGCATGGTTATGATAAAGCAATGGGGGCTCGTCCGATGGCACGAGTGATTCAAGAGCATTTGAAAAAACCACTCGCCAATGAATTACTGTTTGGCGGATTAACTCACGGTGGCGTCGCTAAAGTGAGTGTTAAAAAAGATAAGCTTATTTTAAGCTATGAGTCTAAAAAAGAGTTAGTAGAACATTAACTTAAAGTGTTAATTGTTGTTCTAGGCTCGCCCAATGATGCAAACGGTAATTTATTACCGTTTGCCGTTTCTAGGTGTCAGCAAACATTTTTATCTTACCAAGCATTTAGTGAGCAGGAGCAATGCTTTATTCTCTGTACAGGAGGTTTTGGCGAACATTTTAATTGCACAGAAACCGCCCATGGTGAATATCTTAAACGCTACTTGATTAACTTAGGTATTGATGAAAATGCGTTTTTACCGATAGTTGAAAGCCGTTTCACTATTGAAGACGCTACAATGGCTAAAGCGTCATTTAACATGTTTCGCGATGAAAAAATATTAGTGATCAGTTCAGATTTTCATATGCCACGAGTTAAAGCAATTTTTACTCGCGTTTATCCAAACCATCAATTATTGTTTAAAACCTGCAAAACAAACATTAGTCAGGCTGAATATTTGAAGTTAATAGCGCATGAAAAACTAGCGTTACAACGTGATATGAATAACTTAGCGACGATTGAACAGTAGGATAGTTAAAAGCCCTAATAGTTAGGGCTTTACATTTGAAAGGATTAATTATCTAGCACGGAAAATAATGCGACCTTTTGATAAATCGTAAGGTGTAAGTTCAACCGTTACTTTATCCCCAGTTAAAATACGGATGTAATTTTTGCGCATTTTTCCAGAAATGTGAGCAGTAACCACGTGTCCATTTTCTAATTCAACACGGAACATTGTATTTGGTAAGGTATCTAAAACCGTACCTTGCATTTCAATATTTTCTTCTTTCGCCATTGGGCGTGTAACCTCTAAATTGTGCATAAATAAAAAACAGGGCAGATAATGCCCAAATGCTCGGCTAAAGTAAAGCTATAGTGCTATTTATTTACCGTTAACCAGTGATTATTTGACAAAATTTGATGAGGGAAGTATCGATTTTTGTAATTCATCTTACGACAAGCATCAATTTGATAGCCTAAATAAAGAAATTCTTTATTCATTATCCTTGCTTGCTCAATTTGTTTAAGAATCGAAAATATGCCAATTCCTCTATTGCGATATGCTGGATGATAAAAGGTATAGACAGCAGATAACGCATCTTCAAGCACATCGGTCACGGCGACGTTTATTAAGGTATTGTCATGCCAAGTTTCGATAAAAATTTGCTCGGTTAAATGGCATTGGATAAACGAACGGTATTGTTCGTAATTTGCGGGATACATGCTTCCGTCGCGGTGCACGGTATTAATATACGTTTCGTATAGCTCATAATAGTTATCTTGTAATTGCGTAGAGGTCACTATGGTAAAGTCAGCATTTTTCTTTAATAAACGTTTTTGACTTTTCGATGGCGTGAAGTTTTGTGCGAGCACTCTCAATGATTTACAAGCATTACAGTTGATACAGTGAGGGCGGTAGATTTGATCGCCGCTTCTTCGAAACCCTTGTGACATTAGCCAAGCGTACGGCTCTGCACTTTGCAGTTGCTGATCGATTGCAATTAATAATCTTTCCTGCTGATCAGGTAAGTAATTACAAGGAAACGTTTGACTAATCGCTAACTGATAACTTTTGTTCATACGGTTAATTATAGTCTAGTAAATGGCTCTCGGCTGCCACATTCTTGGTGTTAATGATTGTTTTAATGCCTGTTGCTGCAGGGAAATAAATTGCTCTCTTGGTATTTCAATGCAGCCCATTGAAGCAAGAAATGGATTGGTGATCTGACAATCGATG
>JBNKXM010000044.1:0-9199 GCA_050300315.1 Thalassotalea sp.
AACCAGAGCAAAGCCGATAGAAATTCGGCGCTACAATAGAGTTATCACACAATAACGCCTTGATAAAAATAGCTTTAACGATAAAAAGCATATCAGCACACAGCGTGTTGAAAAATGAAAATAATACCAATAAAAAAGGCATCGAAAATTAAACGCATGACAAGTTTTCAACAAATAGTGTTTAACACAATTAAAAAAAATATATGGAGGAAAATAAAAGGCCAGTCGTCTTTGTTTTGTGTATGGCGAAAAACTATACACACGGGATATCAAAAATTTAAGTTACGGCTCGTTTGTGTAATTCTGCTCTTTAGCCTCTCAACGCATGGCGTGTATGCAGAACAACGAACCGAAACCGTCATTTTTAATATTCCCAGACAAAGAGCCGATTTATCACTAATCAATTTTGCAGAACAAGCGGACATTACCTTGCTGTTTCCTCTGGATAAGATCATAGGAAAGCAAACAAATCCGGTATCTGGCAAATATTCCATTATGGACGCATTGGAAATGTTGCTAAAAGATACAGGTCTGAAAACTGATATTAGCGAAAGTGGGCAGTTATCTATCTTAATAGATCCAAGTTTTGAGAGAAAAAACGACATGGCTAATTATAAGAAAAATAAAGTTTCAAGCGCGGTATTAGCAGTATTAAGTACTGTTGCAACCTTACCGGCAACTGCGGAAACTGACAAACAAGAAACAGAAGTAATTGAAGTTAGGGGAATAAAAGGGGCTTTAGGCCGCGCAATGGATGCAAAGCGTGAAGCTGGCGGCGTTGTTGATTCAATTTCAGCAGAAGACATAGGTAAATTTCCTGATACTAACTTAGCAGAATCTTTGCAACGCATCACAGGGGTTTCCATTGACCGCTCAGGCGGCGAAGGCCAATTGATCACCGTACGTGGTTTTGGTCCACAATTTAACACGGTACTCGTCAATGGCCGTCAAATGGCATCAGAAAATCAAAGCCGCGCATTCAGTTTTGACACCATAGCGTCTGAACTGGTCAAAAGTTTAGATGTTCATAAAACCTCTACCGCAACCATGCAATCAGGCGGTATAGGTTCAACAGTAAACGTTAATACTGCTCGACCTTTTGCAATTAATGGTTTCAAAATCGCCGGGAGCGTCAAAGGTATTTATGATGGCAATAGCGAAGAAACCACCCCAGAAGTATCAGCATTAATCAGCAACACCTTTAACGATGAAACCTTCGGTGTGTTATTTGCGGTCTCTAGACAAGAACGTGATACCCGATTAAACCAGGCACAAATGGATGGTTGGTTAGAAAACGTTGGTGTACCTAATCCTCAAACAGAAAGTGGTCAAGCCTATACCGGCAATATATTTTCTCCTCGTAACTATGATCACAAAGTTACCACTGAAAATCGTACCCGCACCAATGCGAACTTAGTTTTACAATATGCACCGAGCAATAACCTTATTGTTACTGCTGATGCCTTATATTCAGATTTTGATGTTGAAACCAATACCACGTCATACGGTCACTGGTTCACCGCACCTAATATCGAAGGTTTCGGTGATGATGCAGGTGCCACCGTCGATGCGAATGGTACCGTTATCGACCTTTATCAAGAAGTCGGTTTAGCGACCGATATGCACGCCAAAAAGTTTGACCGTTTAACCAAATCAAGCATGCTAGGCTTGAATTTTGACTGGGATGTCAGTGACAACTTAAACATGAAGTTTGACCTCAGTCATTCAAACGCAGAGCGTGCACCAAACAACGGACGAGGCGATCAGCTGTCATTAATCGGTTATGCCAACCGCGTCCGTTTCCAAGTGGATGATAATATTCTTCCTTATGCCAGTGAATTCGCTAGCGCCAACCCAAATATCTACAGTGGTCAGCAAGAACTTGATGGCGTCGCTTATGATCCCAATGTTACTCCTGATGGCGTATCAAACCATTTAGATCCCGCTAACAGTCGAGCACACGTAATGTTGCGTCGTGGTTGGGCGGTAGAAGATGAAGTTGACCAACTACGTTGGGACAGCACTTGGATTGACGACGGTAATAGTGGTTTAGCAGAAGTGCGTTTCGGCGCCATGTATTCGTCTGAAACCAAGTCTTTGGATCGTTGGGATAATGAAGGCGCGGGTATTCACTGTGCCTTCTGTGGTTACCCTGATGCACCAGATATGTCTGGCATCGCGCAATATGTTTTTGATGCTGGCAGCGACTTTTTAAGTGGCGTTAGTGGTAGCGGACGTATGCCAACATCTTGGCTTGCTCACGACGGTGAAGACAACTTTGCGTTTTTAGAGCAATATTCAGCAGCTAACGGTAACCCAATCAGTTTTGATGCGGTAAAACGTAATAAATCTTACGAAATCACCGAAGAAACTATCTCGTTATACGCTGAATTTGATTTTGAAGTTGAACTGGCGGGTATGCCACTATCGGCAACGGCAGGCTTTCGCTATGAATCTACTGACGTAGATGTTCAGGGTACCGACGAGCCAGTTACAGAATTAGTCATTCTCGATAAAACTGAAATGCTCGCCAGTTATGGCGCCGCGCAATCAATCAGCAAAAATTCAGATTATGAGGCGATTTTACCAAATTTCAGCATTAAGCTTGAAATTACTGAAGAATTAATTGCCCGAGCGGCGGCGTCACAAACTATCACACGTCCAACATTAGATAGCATGTCTCCGGTAACGGTTATTGGCACGACACGCCAAGGCGGCAATTTAACTTCAAGTTCAGGTAACCCAGAACTCGAGCCGTTCACTTCTGATAACTTAGACTTGTCACTAGAATGGTATTACGCTGACGCCAGCTATATGTCACTAGGTTATTTTAGAAAAAATGTTGCTAACTTTATTATCAATTCAACCGAAGATATCACGTTTGAAACGGCTGATGGTAGCTTGCTAACCGATCCTTCGACAGGTAATGACGTTGATAATCCTGATGCTGCAGATAGTGTTGCAACCTTTACTAACACCTTACCAAATAACAGTGAATCAGCAATCGTTGATGGTTGGGAAATCGCCCTGCAACATACCTTTGGTGAAACGGGTTTTGGTATCATGGCTAATGCGACAATTGTTGATAGTGATGCCGACCTCGATCCTGCCGATATTTCACAAGTATTTGCGTTAACGGGTTTAAGTGATTCATACAACTTTGTCGGTTTCTATGAAAATGGGCCGTTCCAAGCGCGTATAGCCTATAACTGGCGCGATCAATTTGTGCAATCATTAACTCAACTCAATGGTGATGGTGTCACCATAGTGGAAGATTATGCACAAGTGGATGCTAGCGGTAGTTATGACATCAATGAAAATATTTCGGTTTTCTTTGAAGGCATCAACTTAACCGAAGAATATGTCCATAAACGTGGCCGTTTTGCTAATCAACTATTATTAGTTGAAGACAGTGGCCGTCGTTTTGCCGTTGGTATTCGTGGTACTTTCTAGTCACCACTTAGCATAAACGAATTACAGACTTCGGCTAACTTTGGCTGAAGTCTTTTTCGTTTAAAAATATCATGGTTAATGATCAATTCATGACATAAAAAAGTGAATCGCTAATGAAAAACGCAGCTCAATCAATGAATGACAACAAAAAATCAATAAAAAAAATCGTGGTCGTCGGTGGCGGTATTGCTGGCTGGTTAACCGCTGGTCGTTTAGCCGCACAGCATAAATCACACTTAGCAAACGGTTTACAAGTGGTGCTGGTTGAATCGCCAACAGTGCCAACCATTGGTGTTGGTGAAGGCACCTGGCCAACCATGCGCAGCACCTTAATTGCTTTAGGCATTAGTGAAACCGAATTTATTCGCGAATGTGACGCCAGTTTTAAACAAGGGGCTAAGTTTGCCAAATGGGTTAACGGCCAAGATGACGATTTTTACTATCACCCATTAGTGCTGCCAACTGGCTTTAACCAAGGCGATCTCGCCGCTTATTGGTTACATAAAACCAATGACACTAACACGTCGTTTTCGCAAGACGTCTGTTTTCAAGAAGCGATTTGTGAACTAGGATTAGCGCCGAAAACCATCAGAACCGCAGAATTTTCAGCCATCGCCAATTATGCTTATCATCTAGATTCAGGAAAATTTGCCGTATTTTTACAAAAACACTGCACCGAAAAACTCGGGGTTCGGCATATTCTTGATGATGTTATAGCGATCAATAGTCTCGACAATCACGATATCGCAGCGGTGGTTGGTCAACAGCATGGCGAAATATCGGGTGATTTATTTGTTGATTGCACAGGTTTTTCTTCCCTACTACTTGGCCAGCACTATCAAGTGCCATTTAAACCGTGTGATGACGTGTTATTTATTGATACCGCGTTAGCCGTGCAAGTACCTTATGAGGATGCGCAAAGCCCGATTGCCTCACACACGATATCAACGGCTCAATCTGCGGGATGGATTTGGGACATAGGTTTACAAAACCGCCGCGGCGTCGGCTATGTCTATTCCAGCAAATATAGCAGTGAACAACAAGCGCGAGCAGTGTTAGCTGACTATGTAGGCGAACAATTTGACGCATTAACGGTGAGAAAAATTCCGATCAAAAGTGGCCACCGAGAAAAATTTTGGCAGAATAATTGTGTTGCCGTTGGTTTATCTGCCGGATTTTTAGAGCCACTTGAGGCATCAGCTCTCGTTTTAGTGGAGCTTTCGGCACAAATGATCAGTGAGCAATTACCGGCAACTCGTGATGTCATGGATATTGTCGCTAAACGATTCAATGACACATTTTTATACCGTTGGGAGAAAATCATCGATTTTCTCAAGCTACATTATATTTTGAGTCAGCGTACTGATAATGCGTTTTGGACCGATAACCGCGATCCACGCACTATCCCTGAAAGCTTACAAGAATTAATGGAGCTGTGGCGCTACCGCTCTCCTGCCGATCATGATTTCACCAGTAACAATGAAGTGTTTCCGGCAGCAAGCTATCAATACGTGTTATACGGTATGGGCTTTAAAAGTGATTACAGCCATACACCGTATCTATTAAACGATTGGCAATATGCCGAGCAACAATTTGCCAAAAACCAGAAAATGGTACAGCAAGCAATCGCTTCTTTGCCTACCAATAGAGAATTACTCACCAAAATTCGCCAATATGGTCTTAACGCTATTTAAACAATAAAAATACCATAGATAAGACGAAATAATGATCACAATAAAGAGATACCCAACATGGCAAAATTAGTGGCAATAAATAATAACTTACATCAAAACGTCTCCGTTAATCCTGATAAAGTCGCGCAACATGGTGCTGAATTAAACTTGGTACCTGTAGTGCTCTCTGAATTTAGCAACCTAGTGGTTGAACACCCTATTGTATTGACCAAAAATGGCGAAACTGGAGAGTTTGTTTGTGCGGCACTATTAGGTTTTGAATCGAAAGAAAATTTATTTTGGCACCATGAGCAATGGCAAGGCTTATATCTGCCGCTACAAATTCAGCGCCAACCATTTTTTATCAGCCAAACATCAAACGATGTTACGCAAAAAGACGAATACATTATTTGTCTTGATGTCGAAAGCCCTGCGATCAAGGAATTTACCACGGATGAGCCAGCTGCAGACTATCAACGCATCTTCACCAATACCGGCGAAGATAGCCAATATTTTCAACAAGCAAAGCAATGTTTAGCGCAACTTATCCAAGGTGAAGCCGACAACACATTATTTCTGTCAACGCTACAACACTTCGAGCTATTACAACCATTATCGTTAGAGATCACCTTTGCTAATGAGCAAAGTACTCGCTTAAATGGCCTTTACACCATAGACCAAGATAAACTTGCGGCGTTAGCAAATGAGCAACTCATTGAATTACATCAGCAACAGCTGTTGCAGCCTATCTATACCATGATCGCCTCACTTGGGCAGATTTACCGATTAATTGAGCGCAAGAATACCCGACTAGCTCGCTAAGATGACGGCTATATTACTCAACAATGCAATGGAAACATCGCTCACCTTAGTGGGTGATGAGCAAATACCTGTGCTAGTGATTGATCAGTTAATTACAGAGCCACATCAGCTCATTAACCTAGCTACGTCGGCTAACAACAACGGGCAAGGTTATCAACAGCAAACAACAGATCACTATCCTGGGATTAGAAAAGCAGCCCCAGAGAGCTATATCAAACAAATAACTCAGCTACTGCCGATATTTATCGACGCATTTTCACTAGACCCGTCAACAACGGCACAGATAGTAATGTCGGCGTTTTCAATCGCCACCACCCCAGAGAAAAAATTAAGACCTATCCAGATGTTGCCTCACTTTGATACACCAGCAAATAATCAATATGCCATGGTGCATTATTTATGTGATCAGCAACACGGAGGTACGGCTTTATATCGCCATAAAGCCAGCTGTTTTGAGCGTATTACCCCGAACAGGTTAGCCGATTATCGCGTGCAAATAAAACAACAGGCGATTGCGGAAAAGCTCCATGAAAATCCGCATTATATTTCTGGTGACAACCGCTTATTTAGCCAAATACATTCGGTATCAGCTCAGATGAATCGTGCAGTAATTTATCCAAGCAATGCTCTGCATTCAGGCAATATCAATCCTGCTGCTGGATTATCTGAAGATCCCAACAAAGGCAGATTAACCATTAGTAGTTTTATCTGTTTACGCTAATTTAAGTGTTATAGGAGTAATGAAGACAAGATTTAGTCAATCGAATATCGAGGAAAGGTTGCTATATATTGGCTTACTTGAGGAGAGTAGCAACATCCGATCAACGACGAGATGTTGCTATAAATATTATTGAAAAATATGCTTAAGCTTTTTTAACAAATTCTGATTTAAGCATCATATCGCCAGCGCCGTCGACTTTACAATCGATGTCGTGATCGCCGTCTACTAGACGCTTAATCGTCGCTTTGGTACCAATTTTTAATACCATAGATGAGCCTTTAACTTTCAAATCTTTGATTAAAGTTACTTTGTCGCCATCATTAAGCTGAGTACCATTTGAATCTTTGATCACTAACGCATCTTCATCAACTTCCACCTGATTAGGATCCCATTCATGGGCACATTCAGGGCAGATCAACAACTCTTGATCTTGATACACATAGCTTGATTGACATTTTGGGCACGGTGGCATGGTTGAACTCATAAACTTATCTCTTTAATAAATACATTTTCTATCGGTGTGATCTTAGTGGCGGCTATCTTACCATAATCACCTTGTTTAGCATGAATATTAAATACATTAATTAACGATATACTTGCCAAATCTACGATACATTTTATTTTAAATCCGGTTACTACAATCGCTTTGACTAAGGAAAACGGTAAACAATTTTCATATTATCTGTCACTTCGTCAAGCGGTAAATACGTGATGCAGCCAGGCTGCGCTAACAGTTTCATCTGCAAATCTTCAGCATTGGTATAACTATGCGGCGGTTTACCTTTACCGGTAAATACTAACGTCGTCCAGTAAGCATTAAGTTGCCTTGGTGTTTTACCCGAGATGTCCTGATAAAAACGCTTTCTTAGATCATTATTTTTTAATTCAATTGGTTGCGCCTTTTCACCATTTGGAAAACGCGAAGTTCTCGCCAAGAAAATATTGGCAATGTATTGATCATCCAAGCTTTCAATTGGTGAATCTTTCGCGACCACCACAACCGTTTGTGCTTGGCAGAATTGGCTGCAAAAAATTAATATCATCATAGTAAAGAGTTTCATTAAAACACTCCTTCTATGACAAGAGTAAACGCATTGCCTTCATCCGTTTCTGCAGCTTCTTCTGGGCCACTTTCTTCATGAACGCGAACATTCTCAAACTGTACTTTCAATGCTAAACGTTCACTGAAATTCCAACGCGCACCTATTGCCAAACTATAATTATTATCATCGCCGTCTGGCGGCGGTGGCGGTCTATGCAATGGCGGTGGTCCGAGAGGAATATCGTCTTGATCGGGAATTTCAAACGCTACAAAGTGTTGATTACGTTTTGCGGTAAAGACATAGGGCGTGATTTCATCAAAGGCATAGGCCAAAGAGAAATAATACATGGTATCGTCTGGTGTAATATCAGAGTTACTGCTAGATAGCCCTGCATTAATGATAAACTGTCCAAGCATAGCCTCAGCTTCTACACTGGCCATCAGCACATTGCCAGAATCAGTAATTAACTGACCACGAGGTGTTTTTACCGCATATTCAGCGTGCAGTAACGCTGCTCTTACCCAAAACTGCTGATAGATAAAACGAGTCGACAGTAATTCAATACCATCAACGTCAACTTCATTTAAATCATGCTCTGCTTGCCCAGCCGCAAACTGAAAATCAAGATGATAATCACCGAATGAGACTTGCTTTAACAGATCTATCCCTCGGTATTTATTAATACCGCTAGCACCGCTACCTGGCGTTAATGGCCTTGCCCAAAGACGAGAATAGCCGACACTTCGTAATTCAGTGCCTTGTAGGAATGGCGTTTGAAACGTGCCAATACGTGCTTTAAAATCGTGCCCAACATCATAACTAAGGTAAGCCCAGTTTAGCGCTGTTTTTGCTGAGCCATCTTTATCATAAAAGGCGATACCTTGTGCAAACGCACTTAAATTATCATTAAATTGATATTCTAACTGACCACCTATTAACGAGTTTTTTATGCTTATTTTATCCTTGCTATACTCTCTAAGCTCATTTGATGAGCTGACTGCATTAAATTCAGTATCAGCAAACGTCATATCCAGCGTAAAATAACCGTTAAGGTATAAATCATCTGACCAAGATTCGCTATAACTCGAAAAACTGAGACAATTGGCAATAATTATCAGATAATAAAAGCATCGTGCAGTGAAGCATGCTTTAACACTTGGCATTAGAACTCCATTAAATTTATTAGCATAGCAAATGATATCTAACGCATTATACAAGAAATAAAGGGAACTATGACGATATTTCAAAAAATGTTGGCGGTGCCGGTATTGGCATTAATGTTATATAGTGGTTTTTTGTTTTATAGCTACCTTGAATACCAACAGACAAGTGAAAAAGTTGAAGAGATCCGCGATCATTACCTGCCACTATTAGAAATCGTTAATGACAATAACCACTTATTTAGCGAAATACGCAGTAATTTTAAAGACGCAGTACTCGCTGGCGAACCCTCGTGGTTACCTAATGCCAATAGACAAAAACAGCAG
>JBNKXM010000045.1:0-9187 GCA_050300315.1 Thalassotalea sp.
CCAATAGGGCCGTTACGTTGTTTACCGATAATGATTTCAGCCATACCCTTAAATTCGGAGTCGTCGTGATACACCTCATCACGATAAATGAACATGATCAAATCGGCATCTTGCTCGATTGAACCAGATTCACGTAAATCTGAGTTTACTGGGCGTTTATCTGAACGTTGCTCCAAACTACGGTTTAGCTGAGAAAGCGCCACCACAGGTACTTCTAACTCTTTTGCCAATGCTTTTAATGAACGAGAAATTTCGGCAATTTCTAATGTACGGTTATCGGAAAACTGCGGAGCACGCATCAATTGTAAATAATCGATCATGATCATACTTAAGCCACCATGATCTCGCGCTATTCGACGAGCCCTAGAGCGCACTTCAGTTGGCGTTAAACCTGCGGCATCATCGATAAACATCTTACCTTTTTCGATCAATAAGCCCATGGTTGATGACAAACGAGCCCAATCTTCGTCACCTAGTTGTCCTGTACGGATCTTGGTTTGGTCGATGCGACCAAGCGACGCTAACATCCTCATCATCAACTGTTCTGACGGCATTTCCAAACTGAAAATTAACGCGGGTTTATCTTCTGTCATCGCCGCATGTTCGGCCAAATTCATCGCAAACGTTGTTTTACCCATCGACGGACGAGCAGCAACAATAATTAAATCAGACGGTTGTAAACCTGCGGTCATTTTATCGAGATCGGCAAATCCGGTCGAAACGCCCGTAACACCGTCGTGTGGTTGTTGATAAAGCTTTTCAATGCGATCTACGGTTTTTTCCAAGACCGCATGAATATTTTCCGGCCCTTCCGATTTATTAGCTCGCTGCTCAGCAATAGCAAACACTTTGGTTTCAGCTAAATCAAGTAAATCAGCGCTACTGCGACCTTGAGTATCAAACCCGGCTTCAGCAATTTCATTGGCAACACTGATCATTTCACGGGTAACAGCACGTTCACGGACAATTTCCGCATATGCCGTGATATTTGCAGCACTTGGCGTGTTTTTCATCATCTCGGCGAGATAGACAAAACCACCGGCATCTTCAAGTTTTTGATCGTTTTCCAAAGCTTCTGATAAGGTGATTAAATCGACTGGCTCACCCAGTTCAATTAAGCCACCAATCATTTCAAACACCACGCGATGAGCACGACTATAAAAATCTTGTGCAACCACACGCTCAGCAACACGATCCCATGCCTCGTTATCTAGCAATAATCCGCCTAATACCGACTGTTCAGCTTCAAGAGAATGTGGTGGAACTTTTAACTGTTCTACCTGTTGGTCATGTGAAAACTTCTTGTTTCTTACAAATTTGACGGGGTTGCCATCTGCCATTCAGATACCTGTAATACTTGCTTCAAACTAAACGGCGAGTAAATTTCTAGCCGCACAATACTGAGATAAAGTGAGTCGCTTATTATGTTATAGATAATGAAAAGTTTAAAGCAATAAAGACAGTTAAAGCGAGTAGATAAGGCAAGCTCAGTGAACTTGCCTTATTAATGATGAGCTTAGCGTTGAGAAACTTTAATTTGGCCACTGACGGTTTTTGCTTTAACCGAACCACTGCCATTACCTGTGGTAAACGCTAATTTAACACTTGGGCCATATTTCGCGTGCTGTGCTTTTTCGTCCGTGATGTTATTAATCAGCTCTCCACCCGCATTAGAATGCATGTTAAAGCTTGCTTGCACATCATTATCAAACGTCAAGGTGATATCACCGCTGACACTGTTCATCTTCACGAGACCACTGTCATTAAGCGACAAATTACCTTTCGCTTCACCGCTTACTGTTGATAAATCTAAGACATCAAGACTACCTAATGAAAACGCGATTTCACCAGAGACGCTAGTCATTGACACTTCGGTAGCGGTTGATTGGGTAGAGATATCTCCGCTTACCGCTTTTAATTTAAGTCGCCCTTTCGACTGTTTATCTTTAATATCGCCGCTAACCGTAGATAAGCTTACTTTCCCAGACAAGGCGTTACTGTTAATAGTGCCGCTTACCGTTGACAGGCTAACGTATTCTGACAATGCATTTGCACGAATATCACCACTGACGGTTTTTGCATCGATACGTTTAGTTAACTTGGCAAGTTCAACATCGCTTGATACCCCTGCAACATCAACAGTCAACGAACTTGGCACGTTAATATGTAATATAGAGCCTTTGTTATGCCACTTGCTTTTACGATGACGAGGTAAAACAACTTTGAGCTTTACTTGTGTACCATCTCGCTCAAAAATCAAGCGTTCTGCGTCGTCATCAAGCTCTCCTGTCACGGTAATTTCATCTTTTTGCCATCCGGTAACAAAAACTTGACCCGATTGATTCTCAATGCTGATCGAAGTCGCACCATCTGCCGACATTTGTTTGTCAATTTGTTCACCAGCAAAGCTATGCCATGCCACCGATGCAAATAACAATGTCGTTAATGTAAATAATTTATTCATGTTCACCTCGTAAATTCTAGATGGTTTGCCATTTCGGGCTATAAAGTTGTTTTAACAATTCCAGTTCTTGCTTTTGTGTCCAGCTCAATAAATTAAGTAATTCACTATTGTTAGGATCATTTTCTAATGCTTTACTGATCGCGTTGCGCGCAGAGGCCAAATCCGCTAGTTGAGCTTGCATTTCTGCCGGCAATTTCTCTAATTTCGGTTGCCCTAAACTCACCAACATCGACTGCTTTTGTTGCTCAAAATCTTGCTGCATCCCACTTGCCAAAGTCATTTGATTGGTTGACTCGCTTGGCGGTAAATTAAATGACAACCATGAAACAAGTATCGCTACCACAACAGATGCTGCCCACGCTACAGGCGCAAGTGGTCGTTTTTTACTATCATGCTGTTGCGGTGTTATTGCTATCGCATTTTCAATACCTCGCCACAAATCGCGTTGCGGTGTGATTTCTTTCGGCAAGTTTGCGACTTGTTGCTCAAGCGATGATTTTGATGATGAATTATTCATACTCTGACTCACTTAATGACGCTTTTAATAAATTTTTAGCTCGATGATATTGTGCTTTGCTCGAGCCAACGGCCATGTTCAACATTTTAGCAATTTCTTCATGGCGATAGCCTTCGACGGCAAATAATACAAACACCAGCCGTGCTCGTTCAGGCAAACATTGGATCTTAGCATCTAAATCACTCGATTCTTTTTCATCAACCATGTCAACACTTGCGGTTTCAACTTGTTGATCTTCAATGCTAAAGATACGCTGTAGCCAATTCTTCTGTTTACGAAGGTGGCTAAGCACAGTATTGGTTGCCACGCTTTGTAACCAGGTAGTGAATTTACTTTCGCCACGAAAGTTACTAATTTTTTGCCAAACTTGAACAAAGACTTCCTGACAAACATCCTCGGCACTATCTTTATCCGCTAACATGCGCCAACACAGCGCATATATTCTGCGATGATAACTTTCATACAATTGATGAAAAGCCTCTTGATCTCCTTGTTGAGTACGAGCAACAAGTTCACTGTCATGATCAATAGAAAACAAGGCTTTTGCATCGATAACTTTTGACTCTTCCAATCCAGATATCCAGCTGATTAAATCATTATTGTGTTAGATGCAGTATGCCGTAAAAGGGTTTAAAGCACAGGAAAAATAATTTGCAAAAAGAAGAAAATAAAACAACGAGCATAAAAAAAGCGCCTGAAGGCGCTTTTCTCAACATTTAGCAATTTGGGATGCTTACTTTTTACCCAAAACAGCAAAACGTTTGTTGAATTTATCAACACGACCTTTCAGCAGCTTTTTGCTTACCAGTGTAGAATGGGTGACATTCTGAACATACATCAAGGTGAATATCTTTACCTAGCGTAGAACGAGTAAGGATCACGTTACCACAAGAACAATGCGCCTTGATCTCTACATAATTAGGATGAATACCGTCTTTCATGGAAAACCTCTAAATGGGCCGTATCGCCACTTAGTCAACATACTTTTGCGTTGCTAAGCACCATACGAGTTAAAATTAATGGGGGCGAATAATAATGGATCACCGTTAACAGCGCAAGCAAAACCGCTAAAAAATTAAACAATTTTAAGCGCGATAAATAGCTAGTGGTTAAAATCACGTTTCCCTCTTGGCAACATCAGGATAAAGCTTCACAATAACCGCATGTTCTATTAGCTTAATCAGCCACTTTGTCTCAACAAATTTTCCTACAGATAGCCATTCCTGTCCCTATGCGTCAGCTGTTTACCTATTCGGTACCAGAGGCGCTTGCTGCGCATGATTTTACCTTAGGTGAACGTGTGATTGTGCCATTTGGTCATCGCAAAGTGGTTGGTATTATCTTAGCGATTAATGAAGCGACTGAGCTGGCAACAGATAAGTTAAAAGCAATCATTGATATCGTCGCCTCAGATCAGCTCATCCCGTCGCCATTAATACGCTTACTCTCGACCTGCGCGCGCTATTATCATCATCCAATTGGCGATGTTTTTCAACAAGCGCTACCTGTTTTATTAAGGCAGATTGAGACCAGCACAAATGAGCCAACCTTATGTTGGCAGCTAACAGAAAGTGATGAAAATATCACAGAATTGCTAGAAAAACTTGCCACTGGCCGTTCACAGAAACAGTATCAGCTCTATCAATTGATCAAAAACCATCAGCAATTAACTTGGCCAGAGATCAGAACCTTAGGCTACACTAAAGCGCAACTAACCGCGCTAGAACAAAAGCGGTTAATTGAAAGCGTTGAACATTCGATAGCGCCCTATCAATGGCATGACAATGCCATTAATCATGAAGATCAGTTAACACTATCAGCAGAGCAAGCGATTATTGTCGCGGCAATTAAACAATCGCTTAACCAATATAGCTGCCATTTAATTGATGGCATCACAGGGAGCGGTAAAACCGAAGTCTATTTGCAAGCAATGACGGAAGTGTTAGCAAATAATCAGCAAGTGTTAGTGCTAGTCCCGGAGATTGGATTGACACCACAGACACTATCGCGCTTTGAACAACGCTTTAATGTGCCTATCTTTCTCCATCACTCTGGGCTCAATGACAAAGAGCGTTTAACAACGTGGCAAAATGCCGCTCAAGGTAATGCTGCGATTGTGATTGGTACCCGATCGGCAATTTTTACGCCGCTACCCAATATTGGCTTGATCATCGTTGATGAAGAACATGATGCCTCATTCAAGCAACAAGACAGCTTCCGTTATCATGGTCGTGATGTCGCAATATTAAGAGCTAAACAGCTCAATATTCCTATTGTCCTTGGTAGCGCAACACCAAGCTTTGAATCTCTGCAAAATGCCTTCAATAAAAAATACCATTATCATCAATTAACCAAGCGAGCAGGAAACAGTAGTGAGGCAAAAATAGCCTTGCTCGACGTTGCAAATCTTCCGCTTGAATTCGGTTTGTCGTCAATATTAAAAAAAGCGATAGAGACAACATTAGCCAGAGGAGAGCAAGTACTGGTTTTTTTAAATCGCCGTGGTTTTTCTCCCGCGATTAATTGTCATGAATGTCATTGGGTCGCGCATTGTCAACGCTGTGATCGCCCTTATACCTTCCATCGAAGCCAAGGGCTATTGATTTGTCATCACTGTGCCAGCCAAAAACGCGTCCCCGTGCAATGCCCAAGTTGTGGTAGCGTGCGCATCAAACCTGTCGGACAAGGAACTGAGCAAGTTGAAGAGTATTTAGCCCAAACCTTTAGCCAATATAGTACGGTAAGAATTGACCGAGACAGTACCCGACGCAAAGGCGCACTCAGCAAATTATTGCAACAAGTCAGCGACAAAGAACATCAGATCTTAATTGGTACACAGATGCTCGCCAAAGGACATCATTTTCCCGATGTTACCTTAGTGGCAATGTTAGATATCGACGGTGCGTTATTTAGCTTTGATTATCGAGCCGCTGAAAATATGGCACAGCTCATCGTTCAAGTTGCGGGTCGTGCAGGAAGAGCTAGCAAGCCAGGTAAAGTATTGATACAAACGCAATACCCACAGCACCCTTTACTGCAAGATTTAGTCAACAATGGTTATCGCCATTTTGCCAAGCAAGGGCTCAATGAGCGAAAATTAGCATTTCTGCCCCCTTTTGGTTTTCAAGCACTGATCCGTGCTGACGCTAACTTTCCCTCTTACCCAGAAAAATTCTTACGCCAATTAGCGCTTACTGAGCTTGTCGATTGTGAATTAGCGGGACCTATGCCGGCAGCAATCGAGAAAAAAGCGGGGAAATATCGTTTTCATCTCATCATTCAGGCAAAAACGCGCGCCGCCCTGCATTCCGCTATTGAGCAATTATTAGCGGATATCTGCAACAACGAATGGCACAGTAAAGTGCGTTGGTCGATTGATATCGATCCACTTGATCTTAGCTGGTAACTCTTGGTCAATATTTCGCAATAAAGCACTATCGCCGATTAACCGCTACCATTTTTCATTCACTCGGTTAAAATGAGCCAACTTTCGTCAAATAATTTTTGTTGTTGATTAAAATAAATGGCTCATCAAGATTACGTTGCACGCGCAAAAGCTCCGAAAAAAAAGCATTCCTCTCATAAAAAACAACCAGAAGCGCGTCCTGGTTTGCCAATGAAAGTCAAAATTATTACGCTAATAGTACTTCTTGCCGTGATAGGTTTTGGTTATTTGCTGTGGTACATCAAAGACATCAAGCCAGCACCTCCAGTCGTGAGCAATAAAACACCAACCACTACTCAACAAGAAGGAAAATTGCCCGAGCCTCCTCAAGAAAAATGGCAATATATGGAAGAATTAAAATCCAAAGAAGTCGAAGTTGGCGAGTACACAGTCGAAGCAAAAGGCCCATATAAGATGCAATGTGGATCTTTTAAAACCAGCAAACAGGCGCAAGTGATGAAAGCCAATATTGCATTTTCAGGCCTAAGTGCACAGATCAGCGAAGTCAGCGGTAGCAATGGCACTTGGTATAAAGTTTTTCTGGGGCCGTACAATAAAAAACGCTCGGCAGAAAAAGATAAGCATAAGTTGAAAAGCAACGGCATCACCACCTGCCAAATTTGGTTATGGAAATAATTCGTACGATTTCCTTGAAAAATCCGCTGCCACACCCAATTTAATCTACATTGATCCTTGCTGGTAGTATTTTCCGGCAAATAAAGTAGAGGTTAGTTGTGACTACTATTGTTTCTGTTAGACGTAACGGCAAAGTTGCCATTGGTGGTGATGGCCAAGTATCACTTGGTAACACAGTAATGAAAGGCAATGCCAAAAAGGTACGCCGTTTATATCACGATAAAGTATTAGCAGGTTTTGCTGGCGGCACTGCCGATGCATTCACCTTGTTTGAGCGTTTCGAAAGTAAACTCGAAATGTATCAAGGCCATTTAACCAAAGCAGCGGTTGAGCTAGCCAAAGATTGGCGCAGTGATAGAGCGCTAAGAAAATTGGAAGCCTTATTAGCGGTTGCAGACGAAACGGCATCACTGATCATCACAGGCAATGGTGACGTGGTTCAGCCAGAGCACGACTTAATTGCTATCGGTAGCGGTGGCAATTTCGCCCAGTCTGCCGCGATTGCGCTATTAGAAAATACAGAGCTTTCTGCTCGTGAAATTGTCGAAAAATCATTAAAAATTGCTGGTGATATCTGCGTATTTACCAATCACACTCAAACCATTGATGAGCTGTAACCAGCAAGAAGGATAATACCATGTCGAATATGACTCCTCGTGAAATCGTACACGAACTAGACAACCATATTGTTGGTCAAGCAGATGCTAAACGCGCCGTTGCAATTGCACTGCGTAATCGTTGGCGTCGCATGCAGTTAAATGAAGAACTGCGCAGTGAAGTCACACCAAAAAATATTTTGATGATAGGTCCAACTGGGGTGGGTAAAACTGAAATTGCGCGCCGATTAGCTAAACTCGCAAACGCGCCATTTATCAAAGTTGAAGCCACTAAGTTTACCGAAGTGGGTTATGTTGGCAAAGAAGTCGAAACCATTATTCGAGATTTAACGGATATGGCGTTTAAGATGACCAAAGAGCAGGAAATGGCTCGCGTCAAGCACTTAGCTGAGGAAGCAGCAGAAGAGCGAATCTTAGACGTGCTTATTCCAAATCCAAGAGACACTTTTGGTCAACAAGAGTCAACGGATAACAGTAGCACTCGTCAAATTTTTAGAAAGAAATTACGCGAAGGCTTACTTGATGATAAAGAAATTGAAGTAGATATTGCCGCGCCACAAGTTGGCGTTGAAATCATGGCGCCTCCTGGCATGGAAGACATGACGTCGCAATTACAAAACATGTTCCAAAGCCTCTCTAGTGACAAAACCAATAAGCGCAAACTAAAAATTAAAGATGCGTTTAAAGCGTTGCAAGAAGAAGAGGCAAGTAAAATCATCAATCAAGAAGATATCAAGGTCAAAGCGCTCGAAGCTGTTGAACAAAATGGTATTGTTTTTATCGATGAGATTGACAAGATTTGTAAACGTGGTGACAGCTCAGGCCCAGACGTTTCTCGCGAAGGTGTACAGCGCGATTTATTACCTTTAGTGGAAGGCTCAACTGTCAGCACTAAACATGGTATGGTGAAAACCGATCACATTTTATTTATTGCCTCGGGTGCATTTCAGATGGCCAAACCATCCGATTTAATTCCTGAGCTACAAGGTCGTTTACCTATTCGTGTTGAGCTTCAAGCATTGTCTAGTGAAGATTTTGTTCGTATTTTAACTGAACCTAACGCGTCATTAACCGAGCAATATATCGCGTTAATGGCAACAGAAGGTGTGGAAATCTCATTTAGTGATGATGGCATAGACGCTATCGCTAAAGCAGCGTGGCAAGTCAATGAGTCAACCGAAAACATTGGTGCCCGTCGTTTACATACTATGATGGAAAAATTAACCGAAGAAATTTCTTTCAGTGCGAATGATCGCAGCGGAGAGAAAATCATCATCGACGCACAGTATGTTGAGAAAACCTTAAATGACGTGGTTAAAAACGAAGATCTAAGTAGATTTATCCTCTAATTTGACATTATATTTTGCTAAAAAAGTGCTTAGCGTACTTTTTTAGCAAGCCCCTAAATAACCTCAGGTTTGTATAAGAAATAGTGCTATGCTAAATAAAACAATAACTTAGGAACATTTTATATTTCTAGCTTGGTATTTTTGTCTGAATTCAAGGCA
>JBNKXM010000046.1:0-9064 GCA_050300315.1 Thalassotalea sp.
ACTGAGCAAGCTGGGCAACACTCGATTCTTGATCAAACATCGCCACTTCTATAGATTTGCGCTGTAAATTAGGATGATTGAAAATTACTTGCCCTAACGGTTGATCTCCAAGGTTTGCTAGTTGTTGTTCATCGCCAGTTAGCGAACTTAACGGTAACAGGCTGCGGGCAAACACCTGTGGCTTATCGTCACAAAACAATAGCACTTCACGCACTAAGACTTCCTGCCCAGCGCCAACTTCTTTAGTCGCTTCCACTACGCTGCAAGTTTCAACGCGTTGCCCTAAAACCTCTACATGAAATTTTTGACACTGGGCGATTAATCTCGCGGTTAAAGAACTTGGTTCAAGTAACCAGTCACGTAATGTTTCGGGCAAAGCAAATGCTTGCTCATAGCACCAATTTGCCTGCATTTGAACGGGAAATAACTTGTGTTGTAAAACCTGTACAGCCATTTAAATAGATAACCATTAACCATGAAAACGGGCGTATAATAACAGTTTTTTGATAATGGGTGTTGATCTTTCCTTTGACTATTCATGCAATTTTCAGCAAATTAAATTGAGCAAATAATTTAGCTACAATAAATTAAATGAAAATCGGCGCTAACATCGCTACAATGATTGCCGATAACATGACACATACTTCCATTTAGGGTTTTGCATTTATGATCAGACGCTTTATTTTATTATTTTCTCTATTAACGATATTTTCGTCTGCTAAAGCTGCTGATTATGCCTATTTTGGTTTTGAACCTTCAATCGTGACCAACTATGTCGCGGTTAAAAAGAAAATGGGTTATGTCAGATTAACCGTTGAACTAATGATAGAAGATGCCGCTAACTATGAAATTGTTGAGCATCATGCCCCGTTATTAAGAGACGCCATCATCACCATTATTGGTCAACAGCCGGAAGAAAAAATCAAATCCATCAATGGTCGTCATGAAATTCAAATGATTTGTGAAGAAAAAGTCAAAGATCTCTTAACTAAAGAAACAGGTAAGCCTTTGATTAAAAAATTGTTATTTACACAATGGTTAGATAATTAACGAGATATTTCCCATCTTAGAGCAAGCGCAAGCAGTTAAGCATTAGCTTGCTTTGACTTGTTGGCAAACGTCAGCCAAGCCAGCAAGCAACCTACCATCAAACCAACCAAATGAGCGGTATTTGCCATATTGACCGGCAATAAGTCAGCAAAGCCGAGTAATATCCAAAACAGTAAAAAACCAATAATTGGTCGGGATAGCGTCAATCCTTTTTCAGGCGCGAGCCAACCCGCCCACCAAACATAGCCAACCACACCGTAAACCACGCCAGATAAGCCACCAAAATTTGGTCCGGTCACCAAAAATTGGCCGAGATTTGAAGCGATCGCTGACACTAAAAATAGCTGTATCAGCGCAAATTTCCCCATTTGTCGTTCAATGGCGCCACCAAGTTGCCACCACCACATGGTATTAAACGCGATATGTAATATCGAAAAGTGGAAAAATGCCGGACCGATCAAACGCAGTGGATTACCAAAAAACTGCTCAGTGGTGAGCGCGCTATAAAAATGTAATTGTGAAAACAACAAGCGCTGAGCACCAAACACGCTGACAAGATACACGCCCCAACAAATAGCGAAAACAATGAGCGTTACCACACCCGCGTGCGCCAAAAACTGCGTTTTAAATGCGGCTAATAATGATGGAGAATCGCTAACAACCTTAGTGACTTGAGCACTTTGCCATGCAGCACTTTGATATTTAGCGTCATAAGGATGCTCGATAAATTCTTCGAAAATCGCACGAGCATCAGCATACTTATCGAGTTGACAGTAAATGACATACTGACCGTCTTCCTCGACAACTTTAGCCGTTATATCTTGCGTCTGTAGATAGTTGGCAAATAACAGAGCAATATTGTGCTGCTGAACACCAACAAGCGGTTGTAAATCAGCTGGCATTGTTATGCGCCAGATTCAACGTCTTCTGGATAATGAAGTTGCCAATCAACAAAGCCACCATCGAGTGAATAAACATCGGTAAAATCTTGGCTCGCTAAGAACTGCGCCGCTTGTTGGCTTGAGTTACCGTGATAACAACAAACTACTAGTGGCGCATCAAGATCCGCTTCACGGATAAACTCGGAAATATTGTCATTGGTTAAGTGTAGTGCATTCGGTATATGACTTGCCTGAAACGAAGCAGGATCTCGAATATCGACAACTACATGGCTATTGTCTTTTAATACCGCATGCAATTCACTGATATGTAAATGCTTAAATCCTACTTCATTCATTAATACCCTACTCCCAATTTAAAATAACTTTGCCTGACTGGCCAGAACGCATCACATCAAAACCTTGTTGAAAATCATCAATGTCAAAGTGATGAGTGATTATTGGCGTTAAATCTAAGCCCGATTGGATCAAGCTTGCCATTTTATACCAAGTTTCAAACATTTCGCGACCATAAATTCCTTTAATCGTTAATCCCTTGAAGATCACTTGGCTCCAGTCAATTGCCATCTCTTTACCGGGAATACCTAACATGGCTATTTTGCCACCGTTATTCATGTTTTTTAACATATCGGTAAACGCCATAGGAACACCTGACATTTCTAGGCCAACATCAAAGCCCTCGGTCATGCCTAAACTTTGCATCACGTCTTCAAGTTTTTCTTGTGCGACGTTAACGGCACGAGTTGCGCCCATTTTTCTCGCTAAATCAAGACGATATTCATTCACATCAGTGATCACTACATGGCGAGCGCCAACATGTTTAGCAACCGCAGCAGCCATAATTCCGATAGGGCCTGCGCCGGTAATTAGCACGTCTTCGCCGACCAAATCAAACGATAAAGCGGTATGGACAGCATTACCAAATGGGTCAAAAATTGCCGCTAAGTCATCTGATATTTCGTCGGGCAATTTAAAAGCATTGTATGCTGGGATCACTAAATACTCGGCAAAACAGCCTTCACGATCCACACCAACGCCAACGGTATTACGACATAAATGCGTTCGACCACCACGACAGTTTCGACAATGACCACAGGTAATGTGCCCTTCGCCTGATACGCGGTCACCGATAGAAAATCCCTTAACCTCTTGTCCAATACCTACCACTTCACCAGCATATTCATGGCCAACAACCATAGGGACAGGAATAGTTTTTTGCGACCATTCATCCCAATTATAAATATGGATATCAGTACCACAAATTGCGGTTTTTTTAATTTTGATCAGTAAGTCGTTGTGCCCTAATTTAGGCTTAGGCGACTTGGTCATCCAAATGCCTTCTTTAGCATAGAGTTTGGCTAAGGATTTCATTTAAATCACTCCCATTTCTTTACCAATGCGAGTAAACGCATCAATCGCTTTATCTAATTGCGCTTTAGTATGTGCCGCCGATATTTGCGTGCGAATACGTGCTTGTCCTTGAGGTACAACAGGGAAAGAGAAACCGATCACATAGATGCCTTCAGCCAGTAAACGGTCTGCCATTTCGCTCGCGACTTTCGCATCCCCTAACATCACAGGGACAATCGCATGATCTGCGCCCGCGCAAGTAAAGCCAGCAGCTTCCATATTGTTGCGAAAATAAGCAGCGTTATCTTTTAAGGTTTTACGCAGTTCATCACCATTGGCTAACAGCTCTAACACCTTAATTGATGCATTGACAATCGCCGGCGCTAATGAATTAGAGAACAGATAAGGACGCGAACGTTGACGTAACCACTCGATGACTTCTTTCTTACCCGACGTGTAACCGCCGGACGCGCCTCCCATGGCTTTACCAAGTGTCCCTGTGATCAAATCAACACGACCAATTACATCACAATACTCATGGCTACCACGACCTTTATCACCAACAAAACCAACGGCGTGGGAATCATCGACCATTACCAAGGCACCATATTTATCGGCCAAGTCACACACAGCGCTAAGGTTAGCAATCACGCCATCCATTGAAAACACACCATCGGTTGCTATTAATTTAAATCTTGCTCCCGCTTGATCGGCTTCGATCAGACGTGCTTCAAGCTCCGCCATATCATTATTGGCATAACGAAAACGTTTTGCTTTACATAAACGCACACCATCGATAATTGACGCATGATTTAACGCATCACTGATAATGGCATCTTCTGGCCCTAAGAGCGTTTCAAACAAACCAGCGTTGGCATCAAAACATGAAGAATAAAGAATGGTATCTTCCATCCCTAAGAAATCAGATAGCTTTTGCTCTAAAGTTTTATGAATATCTTGGGTACCACAAATAAAGCGTACCGATGCCATACCAAAGCCATGCTCATCTAGACCCGTTTTGGCCGCTTCGATTAACGCTGGATGATTTGCTAACCCTAAATAATTATTGGCGCAAAAGTTAATCACTTCCTCACCGGTATTTACTGCTATTTCAGCTTGTTGTGCGGTGGTGATCACACGCTCGGCTTTATATAAACCGTCATTTTTTACTTGTGCTATTTGTTCAGCTAAATGTGAATAAAATTTATTGGTCGATGAAGAAGTGCTCACGATCGTTCCTTATCAGTTATCTCGTTTAATTGTTGCTATTATTAGCTTAGACGAGTAAATAGAAAAGTGGCACAAAAGCTAAATGCGACATTTTTTATGGTTAAATTGACATATTTAGCTGTCAAAATGTATATTTAGCACTACTTATTAACAATTTGATCCTACAAGCAGGTTATTGTGCTCAGTGAAAAAGACGAAGAGTTGCTATCTATTTTACGATGTAATGCCAGAGCAAGCGTTTCAGACATAGCTAGGGCGACTGGTGTTTCAAGAACCGCAATACAAAATCGACTAAATAAACTAGAAAATAATGGGGTAATAAAAGGCTATAGCGTCGTGCTAGGCAGTGTTTACAGCAAACAGCTAGTGTCGGCTAATGTCTCATTAAAAGTGAGTCCCAATTTACGACAACATATTTCGATTGCACTGCGAAAAATAGCGCAAATTAGTCATATTTACTCTATTTCTGGTGAATATGATTTGTTAGTGACAATTCAAGCACAAACATTAGAAAAACTGAGCGAAACCCTCAATATTGTTTGTGCGCTTGAAGGAGTACAGCGAACCAATTCTTCGATCATCCTTGATACGATTTTTGATCGCTAACAGAAGAGATAATCCGCACCGCTCGCAGTGCGGATATTTACTGCTACTCGCGGATCTGTCCATCACCAATGACAATGAATTTTTCTGTGGTCAAAGAAGCTAATCCCATAGGGCCATAAGCATGCAATTTACTGGTTGAAATACCGATTTCAGAACCTAATCCCAGCTGGCCGCCATCGGAAAAACGAGATGACGCATTGACCATAACCACAGATGAATTGATTTGCCTGATAAACGCTTGGGTTCGTGAGGTATCTTGACTGACAATCACTTCGGTATGATCTGAAGTAAATTCATTGATATGAGCAATCGCCAGATCAAAGCTATCAACGACTTTAACCGCAATTTCTTGTGCTAAATATTCAGCGTGATAGTCGCTATCATCGGCGAGTTCAGCATTGTTGAAATAATCGATACTTCGCTCACAAGCATGCACTTTAACACAATCTGGCTCTATCGCTTGAGTAAACGCATCGGCAGCTAAGGGTAAAAATTCCGCCGCAATATCTTGATGAACTAATAGCGTTTCGATTGAGTTACATGCACTTGGTCGCTGTGTTTTACCATTAATCAGAATATTAACGGCTTTGCTTAAATCTGCATATTTATCGATATAAAGATGGCATACGCCTTTAAAGTGCTGAATAACTGGAATTTGGCTATGTTCAGTAACATAACGGATCAAGCCTTCACCACCTCGTGGGATCACTAAATCAATATATTCACGCTGCTTCAGTAGTTGTTCAATTACCGCTCGGCTGGTATCAGGGATCACCGACATAATATGCGGATTTATGCCAAGCTGCTGCATCACTTGTTGTAAACAATCAGCAATTGCCAAATTACTATGTATTGCTTCTGAGCCACCTCTGAGGATCACCGCATTGCCTGACTTAATACATAAGGCAGCGGCTTCGGCGGTTACATTTGGTCGCGCTTCATAAATCATCGCCACCACACCTAATGGAATGCGCATCTTACCAACTTGCATGCCATTAGGACGCAATATCAAATTCGCAACGTTACCTACCGGATCGGCCAAAGTGACAATTTCTCTGATCGCATCGGCGATACCTACAATTCTTTCTGGGGTCAAAAGTAAACGATCCAACATCGCCTCAGACAAGCCTTTTTCACGACCAGTAATTATATCTTTCTGATTTTCAGAAATAATAAGCTGGCTGTTTGCTTCGATCGCACTAGCCATTTCGCTAAGCAAGCGGTTCTTCTCTGTAGTTGTAAGCTGAGCAACCTCTCTTGACGCTTGTTTCACTAATTTAGCATTGCTTGCGATATCAAATAATTCACTCATGTTTAGCTCTTTGTTGTTCGTCTTGGCCAGAATTTAACGACATTATCACCATATCATCACGATGCATCACTACTTTACTTGGACAAAAACCTAAAATATCGATTATTTTCTCACTATTACAGCCCTTAATTTTTAGCAAATCTCGCTGACTATATTGGCAAATACCTTTTGCGATAACTTGTTGACTGTGGCCATCAAGTAAATCGATGGAATCACCGGCAGAAAAGTTCCCACTAACTTGTTGAATACCTGATGGTAATAATGATGCACCTCGATGAATAACGGCATTAACGGCACCTGCATCGAGTGAAATTTGCCCGCTACTTTTTAAGGTATGTTTAAGCCAATGCTTACGTGCTTTCGTTGCCGCCTGATTTGCAACAAAGTAAGTGCCAGGATTTTCACCTTTAAGCAACTGCTCAAAAATTTCACTCTTGCTACCATTTAAAATATAGGTGGCAATACCATTTTCGACGGCTTTTTCCGCCGCCTGAATCTTAGTTTTCATGCCACCTGTGGCAATCGGATTATTGGTGGCGCCAGCCATCGCATAAACATCATCAGTAATTTGCTCGATAGTTGGGATCAATACCGCATCAGGATTGTCACGCGGGTCTTGATCATAAACACCGTCAACATCACTTAAAATAAATAAACTATCTGCTTCACTGACCAGTGCAACTAAGGCCGCCAAATTATCATTATCACCAACTTTTAACTCATCGGTGGCAACCGTGTCATTTTCATTAACGATAGGGATAACATGGTTAGCCAATAAAATACGTAAGGTATTTTTGATATTGATATAACGTTGGCGATCTTTTAAATCACCATGAGTGATCAACAATTGACTGCATGGCACATCAAAAAAACGTTGCCAATTAGCCATCATTTGCATCTGACCAACTGAGGCCATCGCTTGTTTTGTCGGGATAGAGGGAACGGGGGAACCGTGATGGATCAACTGTCTGCCAGCAGCGACGCTACCAGATGATACTAGAATAATTTCTTTGCCAGCTCGCTGACATTCGGTGATAAAACGCGCAATGGCGAGCAGATACTTTCCACTACAACCTTTGCCGTCTGGTGCCACTAAAGCGCTACCCACTTTAATAACCGCACGATTAAAGTTCATTTTTCATCCTCAACAAATTCCTCTGTAAGAATGCCTTGAATAACGGCGGTTATGCAATGAAATTTTGCCATTTTATTAGAAGAGATCGCTATTTTTACTACGTTTAAGCAATAACAAACCAAAAACTAATGTTTTTGACAATCATCTCCTCACAAATGACGGAATTAATGCAAGGTTAAAAATGAATTGTCCAGTTGTTGAACACTAACATATCGGAAAGTCGAAAAATTAGCTGAAAGCAAAACTAAATCAATTTATCATTAGCATTAAAAGAAAATGAACGTTTTAATATCTGCAATGCTAAATTTTTTACCATCATATCTCATAGGACTGTTATCCTTTAGTTTATACGCCATCAACACGTTTTTATGGTTAGTACCTATTGTTATTTTTTCAGTCCTTAAAGCATTATTGCCGTTTACCTTTTGGCGTAAACTGTTTAGCTATTTGCTCGATCAAATGGCGAGTAATTGGGTTGCCATCAACACCCTTAATCAAAAACTTTTTACTAAAACTAAGATTGAGGTGCATGGACTTGAAAAACTAGAGAAAAAACAATGGTATCTTGTCATTGCTAATCATCAGTCATGGGTTGATATTGTCGTACTTCAACGGGTGCTGCATGGCAAAGTTCCGTTCTTAAAGTTTTTTTTAAAAAAAGAATTATTATATGTGCCATTTTTAGGCATCGCCTGGTGGGCGTTAGATTTCCCTTTTATGAAGCGTTATAGCCAAAGTTTTATTAAAAAAAATCCTCACCTTAAAGGTAAAGACATCGAAACAACGCAAAAAGCATGTCGAAAATTTAAACATAAACCAGTCAGCATCATGAATTTTATTGAGGGCACACGTTTCACTCAAGAAAAACATCAGAAACAAAATTCGCCGTTTAAGCACTTATTAAAGCCTAAAGCAGGCGGCATAGGCTTTGTCATGTCTACGTTAGGTGACCAACTCAACAAGGTACTAGACATCACAATTTATTATCCGGATGGTACTCCCAAGTTTATTGATTTTTTATGTGGTAGAATCAATCGCGTGATTGTCGATATAAAAATCACCGATATTGACCATAACCTTACTGGTGACTATATCAATGATCGCAATCATAAAATCAGCTTCCAAAAATGGGTCAACCAACTTTGGCTCGATAAAGATAAAAAATTAGCTGAATATCATCAGTTAGATAATTAGGGATCAACATGCTAACGCTTATTTCTTCATGGTTAACCGAGCAGGGGATTTCACCAAATAATTTAGCGCTAGCTTCGTTAACTATCGGCCTGACGCTTATTGCCACAATATGTGCGTTAGCTTATTACCTAACTAAGTATCAATTACTGTCTATTATCAATAGTCTGGTCACACGTTCAGAAAATCAGTGGGACGATCTTATTCTAGAGCATCATGTTTTTGAACGGATCGCGTTATTGATCCCCTTGATTATCTTATGGTTTCTGACCCTACAGCTGATCGAGCCAG